>ONBO01000011.1 GCA_900316125.1 uncultured Bacteroidales bacterium
TATAGCGCCGGGGTTCCACCTCTTCCCATTCCGAACAGAGAAGTTAAGCCCGGTGGCGCCGATGGTACTGCACACCCGTGGGAGAGTAGGTAGCCGCCTTTTTTCAAGAGCCGTAGGATGAAAATCCGACGGCTCTTTTTTTTGAAAAAAGGCGGCTATTTCCTTTTTTATGCTTGTTCGCCTTGCTCACAAGCTTTTCGCCCTCCGGGCGGCGGTCAGAAGACCGCTGTCGCTTACGCTCCGTAACTTTCAACTCTCAACCGTCAATTGTCAACTAAAAAGTATTATCTTTGCACCTGATTTTTAATTTTCAATTATCAACTGTACGTCACAGCTTCGCTGTTCCGTGCAATTTGGCTGCGCTCGGCATAATCTAAGTAAACTTAGCTTCTGCTCTCACTTGCACAAATTGTCAAAACTTTCAACTTAATATGATCTACAACAACATCGTTGATTTAATAGGAAATACTCCTATGGTTAGCCTACATGAGACCACGGGGTTTAATATCTTTGCTAAGGCTGAGTTTCTTAATCCTGGCGGTAGTATTAAAGACCGTCCTGCTATGAATATGATTATTCAGGCGGAAAATGAAGGCCTTTTACACAAAGGTATGACTATAGTGGAACCTACATCGGGAAATACGGGCATAGGATTGGCTCTGGTGGGCGTTCGCCGTGGCTATAAGGTTATTATAGTGATGCCTGAAAATATGAGCGAGGAACGCAAGAAAATCATTAAATGTCTTGGTGCTGAACTTGTACTTACTCCTGCTGAAAAGAGTATTGACGGTAGTGTCAAGGAGGCTGAGCGTATTGTTTATGAACTTGGCCGTAATGGTTTTATGCCGCAGCAGTTCACTAATAAGCATAATCCGTTGATTCACTATAAGACCACTGCTGTTGAGATTGAAAGACAGATGGAGCGTCCTATTGATGTATTTGTGTCGGGGCTTGGCAGTGGCGGTACTCTACAGGGTATTGGAATGTACTTGAAGGAAAAGAATCCGAACATTAAGGTTGTGGCGGTGGAGCCTAAAGATGTGTCTGCTCTGCTTGGTGATGAGCCTGGTTTGCATCAGATACAGGGTATTGGTGATGGCTTTATCCCTGAAATTCTTGATACCAAGATGATTGATGAAGTGGTGGAGGTTAGCGATGATGACGCTATAAATACTACTCGCAGTCTTGCCCGTGTGCAAGGGCTTATGTGCGGAACTTCTTCTGGCGCTAATATCTGGGCTGCAATGCAGATGGCTAAGAAGTACGGAGCTGACAAGACTATTGTTACTGTATTGCCAGACCGTATGGAGCGTTATTTCTCCACTGGTCTTCTTGATTAGATTAGTTTATTTTTTTTCTGGTTTTATACTAAAACAGGGTGGCTTTTTCAAGTCACCCTGTTTTCTTTATGCTATATGCAGTATATTAGTACTGCATGTTCTGCATACGCAGGTAGCTGTTGTAACGCCATTTGGCGTTGTCCTCAGCTGCTTGGAAGAGCTCTTCAGCCTCTGCAGGGTACTGTTTCATTACAGATGCGTAACGAACCTCGCCTTTGAGGAAATCCTTAAAGCCTTCCCAGTTTGGCTCCTTGCTGTCAAGAGAGAATGGGTTCTTGCCCTCAGCCTCAAGAGCAGGGTTGTAACGCCACAGGTGCCAGTAACCGCAAGCAACTGCTGCAGCCTCCTCAGCCTGTGATTTGCCCATGCCTTTCTTAAGACCGTGGTTGATACATGGAGCGTAAGCTATGATGATTGAAGGACCGTCGTATGCCTCTGCCTCACGGATAGCTTTCAAGCACTGAGCCTGGTCAGCACCCATTGCAATCTGAGCTACGTATACATAGCCGTAGGTTGTGGCAATCATACCAAGGTCTTTCTTACGTACACGCTTACCAGCAGCGGCAAACTTAGCTATAGCACCTATTGGAGTAGCCTTAGAAGCCTGACCACCAGTGTTAGAGTAAACCTCTGTATCAAGTACAAGAATATTAACGTTCTTGCCAGATGCAATTACGTGGTCAAGACCGCCGTAACCTATATCGTAAGAAGCACCGTCGCCACCTACAATCCACTGGCTGCGTTTTACAAGGTAACCCTTGAGTTCAAGTATCTGTTTGCTGTAGTTACATCCGCAAGCCTCGCAAGCTGGAATAATCTTAGCTGCAAGCTCTTTAGACTTGGCTGCATCATTGTGGTTCTCAATCCATTCACGATACAGAGCCTTCATCTCATCTGTACACTTGGTGCACTCCTGAGCCTCTGTCATTATCTTAACGAGGCGTGCCTGCATCTTCTCATTTGCAAGCTGCATACCAAGACCGTACTCGCAGAAGTCCTCAAACAGTGAGTTAGACCATGCTGGACCCTGACCCTTCTCATTTGTGGTGTATGGGGTTGATGGTACTGAACCAGAGTATATTGAAGAGCAACCTGTAGCGTTGGCAATGATTTCACGGTCACCAAAGAGCTGAGAAATAAGTTTCAGGTATGGAGTCTCACCGCAACCAGAGCAAGCGCCTGAGAACTCAAAGAGCGGAGTAGCGAACTGTGAGTTCTTTGGATTAGACTGAATATCAACAAGGTCTTGTTTAGACTTAACGTTAGCTACGCAATACTCCCAGTTTGCAGCCTCGCCAAGCTGTCCCTCAAGTGGAACCATCTTAAGCGCAGGACCGCCAAGTTTTGGATTGCCTGGGCAGACATCGGCGCAGTTACCGCAACCAAGACAGTCCATAACACCCACCTGAATACGGAACTTCATGCCCTTCATAGGTGCAGGAACCTTCATTTCTATCATATCGGCGTTAAGACCTGCGGCCTCTTTCTCATCCATTACAAACGGACGGATACAAGCGTGAGGACAAACAAACGCACACTTGTTACATTGGATACAGTTCTCTGCATTCCAAACTGGTACAAATGCTGCTACGCCACGTTTCTCACATGCGGCTGTACCTGCCTGCCATGTACCGTCTTCAATGCCTTTGAAGGCTGATACTGGAAGTAGGTCACCGTCCTGAGCGTTGATAGGACGTACAACATTCTTGATGAATGCGCTGTCATTGTTTTGTACCTCTGCATCGTCTGGAAGATTAGCCCATGAAGCGTCAACTGTAAGCTGCTTGTACTCGCCGCCACGGTCAACAGCTGCGTTGTTCTTATCAACAACATCCTGACCTTTCTTGCCGTATGACTTAACAATGAACTTCTTCATCTGCTCAACTGCAAGCTCTACAGGAATTACGCCTGTGATACGGAAGAATGCAGATTGGAGAATTGTATTGGTACGGTTGCCAAGACCAATCTCTTGTGCAATCTGTGTTGCGTTTATGTAGTAAACAGTGATGTTGTTCTGCGCAAAGTAGCGTTTTACTTTGTTTGGTAGGTTCTCAACCAAGGTTTCGCCATCCCATACTGTGTTAAGAAGGAATGTGCCGTTCTTTTGCAGACCGCGTGTAACATCATACATCTTGAGGTATGCCTGTACGTGGCAAGCTACAAAGTTTGGAGTGTTAACCAAATATGTGCTGCGGATAGGGCTGTCACCAAAACGCAGGTGAGAGCATGTGAAACCGCCTGACTTCTTGGAATCGTAAGAGAAGTATGCCTGGCAGTGCTTGTTGGTATTGTCACCAATAATCTTTACAGAGTTCTTGTTAGCACCTACAGTACCGTCTGCGCCAAGTCCGTAGAACTTAGCCTCAAACATACCCTCGCCGCCAAGAGCAATCTCCTCTTTCTTAGGCAGCGATGTAAAGGTTACATCATCAACCACACCTATGCAGAACTGGTTCTTAGGCTCATTCATTGCAAGGTTCTCATATACTGCAAGTATTTGTGCAGGAGTGGTGTCTTTAGAACCGAGACCGTAGCGGCCGCCTACTACAAGCGGAGCGTTCTCCTTTCCGTAAAGAACCTCTTTAACATCAAGATACATAGGCTCTCCGTTAGCACCTGGCTCTTTTGTACGGTCAAGCACTGCAATACGTTTTGCTGTGGCAGGAAGTACAGAGAGGAAGTGTTTTGCAGAGAACGGACGATATAGGTGAACAGCAATAAGTCCAACCTTCTCACCCTTGGCTGTAAGATAGTCAATAGTCTCACGAATGGCCTCTGTAACAGAACCCATTGCAACTATTACACGGTCAGCATCTGGTGCTCCGTAGTAGTTGAACAAGCCATACTCACGTCCTGTGATTTTTGAAATCTCCTTCATGTAGTTTTCAACTATCTCAGGAACAGCGTTGTAATATGGATTGCAAGATTCTCTGTGCTGGAAGAAGTGGTCTGGGTTCTCAGCCATACCACGCATTACAGGCTTGTTAGGGTTGAGTGCTCTCTCACGGAACTCGGCAAGAGCCTTCTGGTCAATAAGTGGAGCCAGATCATCATTGTCAAGAGCCTCAATTTTCTGAATCTCATGTGATGTACGGAAACCGTCAAAGAAGTTTACAAACGGAACACGAGATTTGATGGTGGAGAGGTGTGCAACACCTGCAAGGTCCATAACCTCTTGTACAGAGCCTTCGCAGAGCATGGCAAAACCAGTCTGACGGCAAGCCATAACATCCTGGTGGTCACCAAATATACAAAGAGCGTGTGATGCAAGTGTACGTGCTGAAACGTGGAATACGCATGGAAGCAGCTCACCTGCAATCTTGTACATGTTAGGAATCATAAGGAGCAAGCCCTGTGATGCGGTGTAGGTGGTGGTTAGAGCACCTGCCTGCAATGAACCGTGTACGGCACCAGCAGCACCTGCCTCTGATTGCATTTCTTGTACTAAGACTGTCTCGCCAAAGATGTTTTTACGTCCGGCTGCAGCCCATTCATCAACGTACTCCGCCATTGTGGATGACGGTGTGATAGGGTAGATGGCAGCTACTTCTGAGAACATGTATGATACATGTGCCGCTGCCTGGTTACCATCACAAGTCAAGAATTTCTTTTCTTTCGCCATGTTGGATTGATTTTATAAAGTATTAGAAAATTGTATTAGTGCAAATTGCGCTTATAACGTGCAAAAATAGTAATTTTTGTTCAAATTAAAGTTGTTTGAATGCTGTTTTTTTTAGTATTTTTGCAACTGATTTTGAATTACTACAATGATTAAATTTTACTGTAAGCGTATTGCGTTGCGTTTCCGCCGTTTCAGCCGAAAGGGTTATGCAGTGTTCAGGTCAATACATAATGAGGTCACTATTGGTCATGTGGCAAGTTATGTGGCTGACCGTCAGCTGTGTAAGTCTGGTGCGTGCGGTTCTGCTTCAAAAGCTGCAGCCATCATGATGTTTGCCCTTATGGGTTGCCCGCCTGATGCGGACGCCGATGAGGACCTACGCAGCATTGAACTGAATGAGGCTGTGGTGGAGGCCGCCATAGTGCATAGCGCTGCTCCTACATTTGGTGTGGGTGCGCAGATTGACGGCTCAGAGATAAATCTTCTTCCAGTTAGTAATGTTAATGAGGTGATTAGCGCCATGCCTGGCGTTGACCTAAGAACCAGAGGCGCAGGCGGTGCGCAGGCTGACCTCTCCATGAGAGGCGGCTCATTTGACCAGGTTTTAGTCCTTCTAAATGGTATAAACATTACAGACCCACGTACTGGTCATGCCACACTTGATATTCCTATAAATTTTAGTGCTGTTGACAGAGTTGACGTTATGCAGAATATATCATCGTCAACATTCGGCCTCTCCGCATTTAGCGGAGCGGTGAATCTTGTTACAAACGCTCGTAAGGAAAATTCTGTGGCGGCTGGCGTTTCCACTGGTATGTACGGCTTTTGCAATCCCTACGCTATGCTGCGTCTTAACAGAGGCAAGTGGAGCGCTGTGGTTTCAGGAGATTATAACCAGTCTTCAGGTTATATTAAAAACACTGATTATAAATATGGAAATCTATTCGCCCATCTGCTATGTGAGGATGGCGTGAGTGGTACGTGGAGTGTACAGGTTGGAGGTCAGCTAAAGGCGTTTGGCAGCAACTCTTTCTATTCTCTCAAGTATCCTGATCAGTTTGAGGCCACAAAGTGTGCCATTGCATCGCTCGGCTGGGACAAGGCGGTGAAGAACTGGCATCTTTATGCTGCTGTGTTTGGCAAGGCGCACTATGACAAGTTTGAACTATTCCGTGAAGGCGTGGTGATTCCACCATCGTGGTATAAAGGGCATAATTATCACTCTACCACTATTTTAGGTGGCAATATCAAGAGCCGCTATAATTTTAGTTGCGGCCATACTGATTTTGGTGTAGAGCTGCGTAATGAGAATATTCTCAGTAATGTGCTCGGCGATGAACTCGCCACTCCCGTCCCTGTGTTCTTTGAAGGCGGAAAGGAGTTTTTTACTCACGGCAAGAACCGATTTAATGTAAATTATTTTGCTGAGCAGTCTTTAGTGTTTGGTGATTTTGCCATGGTTGTGGGTGCTTCGGGCAATTATAACACCATGTTCGGTAACAATTTCTCTTTTAATAGCAATTTTCTCTACAGGTTTCTTCAGGGTGGTAAGGTGTATGCAAGCCTTAACCGTGCCGTGCGTCTGCCTACTTTCACAGATTTGTACTATAAAAGTGTGACTCAGATTGCTAATCCAAACCTTAAGCCTGAAAAGGCTCTTACGGCAGAGGTGGGCGCATCGTGGAGTAAAAAAGGCTTTACTGCTTCTCTTAGTGCATACTACCGTTACGGTGTGGATATTATAGACTGGGTAAGGCAGCCTGGTGAAGAGATGTGGCACAGTGTGAATCACACGCGTATTGATGCTTGGGGCTCGGAGGTGAGCGTGGGGTATAAGATGGGCTACTGGTTGAAAAACATTGAGGCCTCATATTCGTACTGTCAGATGACAAAGGATGCAGGGGGGCTTGTCTCTGGTTATGCCCTTGATTACCTCAAACATAAGGTCTCTCTCACTTTAGAGCATGGCATCTACAGCGGCCTGGGTGCAAGCTGGACTCTCTGCTACCGTGACCGTAACGGCTCTTACACCGATGCGGCTAATAATGTAGTGAACTACACTCCTGTCTGGCTTCTTGGCGGTAAAATCTACTGGCAGGATGACCGTGACCGCTTCAACCTCTACATAGAGGCCACAAACATGCTAAACCAGAAATACTATGACTACGGCGGTGTGGAGCAGCCCGGAGTGTGGGTTAAAGTGGGAGGAAAGTTTAAGTTGACAATTTATTAATAGTCAAACTTGCTGACGCTGTGTGTGACATGACGTTGAATGAGGTATTTCCAGTAGGAGAGTAGGGGGCTTTTTGAACCGTGAAAGGTGCCTCGGAGCCATTTGCGGTCTGGGAAGATGCTCTTGAATATGAATCCTAAGACTCTTGGCGTGCTGCCAAGGGTCTTGAATTTTTTTTGCATAGACTGACGGAATGTCTGTTTGCCTGGTGTGGTTCCGCAGTGTGTGAGCATCGTTGGAGTAATTTCACGCCCTTCAAGAACAGAACTCTGATACTGAACGGGGATGGTGGTGCTGAACAGCTTGTTTACGCAGTTGAGCCCAAGCACCACGGCACTGCGCATCGAGGTGTCAGAAGTCTGCATTTTGAGTGTTTGCTCCACCATGTTCCAGCGTATGGGGCGGCTTAGCAGAAACTCGTTGATATCACACAAGTTACGCATGAAAATAACTCCGTTCTGCGTGTAGTCAAGATAGTTGTTCATGCAGAGATGTACAAGTTGCATCTCATTTGAGTGGACATAGATGTTACCGTCAAGTTTTCTGTCTGTTTCAAAGGCAAGGTCAGCCACCGCATCGTCAGCCTCACCACAGAAAAATTTCCAATGAATATCAGCAAAATATCTGCCGCTTGGAGTCTCACGGTAGATGTAGTGCATGGTCTTGTACTCCACATCGCTGAGCTCAGCATGGTATTTTGATTTGAACCCTGGCCAGTTGTCACAGTTCCAGCCTCCATGCAGCATAGCCTTCCAAACACTGTCACGGTCTGATTTTCTGACCATTATATCCACATCGCCCATGTAGCGTGCGCCAAGGTCATTATAGAAATCTGTGATAAGAGACGAGCCTTTTACAAGCGTTATTTTGTTATTGTAGCACAGCGATGCAATGTTTTCAATGGTGCCTTTCAGTTTTGTATTTAAAATTGACACCTGATAATATTTGGTACGCAGCATCAACGACACTTTATCAGGAAACACATCCGTTATGGCGTTTGTACGGGCGTTGCTATAGATGAAATTATCTATTTTATGAAATGCGGCAAGTTTGATAATGGTACCCCAGTCAGCGTCTTGAGCCTGCGCTTTTAACACGGCTTTAGCCTCCTCGTCAATTTTTTGGCAGGATAGCAGTATTATAATTTGTTCCTCTTTTGTCATATCGGGGTAATTTAATATATAAGCACGCCGGCTATTCCAGAGAGGCAGAGCAGCATTATAGGGTTCACTTTAAGCACCGATGCCACCGCAACCACAGCAAATATGATGTAGCTGTACAAATCAATAAAGTTCTCACCGTTGCAAAGCACTATGGCCGCCGATGCAAGCAAACCCACAACCAGCGGCTTAAGCCCTGTGAATGCGTAAGTTACATATTTGTTCTGCTTAAACTTTAGGTAGAAAACAGAGACCAGACCAACCAGAATTATAGAAGGCAGTGTTACTGCAAATGTGGCTAATGCAGAGCCCCAAATGGAGCCAGATGCAGTATAGCCCACGTATGTGGCGCAGTTAATGGCTATCGGGCCTGGCGTAGCCTGAGATATGGCCATTATATCAGTAAAATCTGATACGGAAATCCAGTTGTGTACGTTCACAACCTCATCCTGTATAAGTGCTGCAATGGCGTAACCGCCGCCAAAACCAAAGAGTCCGATCTTAAAGAATGTGAGGAATATTTGCAAATAGAGCATCATTTTTCACCTCCTTTCCTCAGAGCCCTCTTCTCCATGCCCATCATAAAGAGTATGCTGAAAACAGCTGTTCCAAGTATAACCCATACGGGTGATACTCCAGCCCAGCAGATTAGTATGACAGCTACCACTGGTAGCCAGATATTTCTGAGATTAACACCTGCCACCTTGTACATGTTCACAATAGGTGCGGCTATAAGCGCAACCACCGCAGGTCTTATGCCCTTGAACGCCTTGGCAACCAAAGGTGTATCAACAAAGTCTGTAAAGACCATTGCTATGAACAGTATAATAACAAATGAGGGTATTACAATACCAAGCAGGGCAAGCAGTGCGCCCCAGAATTTTGCAGTCTTGTAGCCAATAAAGAGAGCTGAGTTTACAGAAATAGGACCTGGCAGTGATTGTACCACTGCCAGCATCTCTACAAACTCTTCTTTTGTGAGCCAGCCACGCTTATCCACCACAACATTCTGAATGATGGGAATCATGGCGTATCCGCCCCCAAAAGTGAAAAGCCCAATCTTAAAGAACTCTGTAAAAATACTAAAGTACATGCTCACATCTGATTATCTCTGCAAAGTTACAAAAACTTATTAACACAGCGCACCCCATACATTTGCATATTTCACAAAAAAACAGTAGATTTGCAAAAGAATATTAATCATATGTGATGTCATGCCAAGTGTTGAAGTTCAAAAACTAATTCCTAAAATCAGGGCTTACTTTGCAACACAGCCTGTTGAGAAAGCCTATCTGTTTGGTTCTTGTTCTCGTGGAGAGGAGACACCAGATAGTGATATAGACATCCTTGTCACACTTGATTATACCAAGCCAATAGGCCTTAAATATTTTGGCATGATATGTGATCTTGAGAAAACACTTGGTAGAAAAGTTGATTTAGTTTCTGATGATGGGCTACTTCCTTTTGCACGCCCATACGTTGAAAAAGATAAAATCCTATTATATGAGAGAAGCCATTAGAGATGCTGGTCGTTTAATTCACATGCTTGAGCACATTGACAGAGCCAACCAATTTTTAGACGGAAAAACACTGGCAGATCTGGAAAACGATGCCCTGCTTCGTTATGCCGTGGTTAAATGCATTGAGATAATTGGTGAAGCCGCCTATAAACTCACGCTGGAATTCAAAGACACACATCCACAGACTCCATGGCAAATGATCGTTAAAATGCGCCATGTGTTAGTACATGGCTATTATGCAATTCAGATGCCTATTGTATGGGATATTGTTCAAAATGACTTTCCTGCTCTCCGCCCTCAAATAGAGGAATATATCAAGGAGTTAGAGGAAGGAAGTTAAAAAGTGATCAAAACTTTATATCATTAAGTCTGTAATATAGTAACAATATGCTATAGCTCGTTTTCAAATCCATATACGGTTTACCGTATGCTTACTTTGTAAAGTGGGTATGTATTATTTGTTTTTCTTGCCGTGTCGTTTGGCTTCAAGTAATGGATTCTTATCATATTCCTGTTTCATTATAAACAGTTCTGTGCCTTCTTCAACTACAAATTTTCTGTTGTTTCCATAGAAAGACAACAATTTGATTATAAGCGGATTTGTGAATCTATCGCTACTATTGTCAAAGTCATTCGTATGAATAAACAACTTCACAGATTCTCATTCGGCAGGCGAAATCGCTTTTTCACATTCACAATAGCAATTCCACCACGCCTGTGTGGAAATGCTTTCAAAACTATGCCCAAATTTTTCCTTGTCAAATGTATAAGATTCCTCACCTTTGAGCGAATTGTTTAATTCATCTATCAGATACCACGCTTTTCGGAAACCGTCAGAGAAGTTGCCATAGTTGGATTTGAAAGTGTTGATGGTTCAAAGAGAGTTATAGTAATCTTTGATTTTTTGTGCCATCATATTTCGTCTTGAATATAAGAAATCCTCATAGTCTGCTGCTTGCATACCACGAATTTCTTTAGGAATACAATTTGTTTGAAGATTACTTTGCAAAGTATCTATGTCAACAATATTTCCATATTTTGCCACCTTTGATTCACATTGGTCAAACACAGTCGAAAAATAATCGTTTGGAGCCTTGTTGCCGATAGCAATATTTGTCGTTGTATCAAGATACGTGTAGTTAGCTATTTGATTGTATTTTGACTTTTCTGTAATTCCACTTTTTTGCAAATAGTCCTTTGGAAAGATATGATGAACATCCCCCATAGTCGTTATCAAATCACAAACCTTTGTTCCATTCATCAATAAAGAATTATCGCTTGCGTGCACTTGAGAGGCTAAGAATACGTTGAAATATGGACTGTTGATGGCTGAAGTTTCTAAATTTTGAACCAATCCAACATTCCAAAAAGCGTCTGATAGATTGGCAGCTTCCAACTCCTCGAAATATGGCAAAAACCCTTTTTCTTCAATTCGGCGGATGTCGATATCCATCATAGTTTCGGGCGAAGTAATATATCTACTTGTCAAAGTAGTGAATACATACCATTTGGAAATGTAATGCTTAATTTGAGTCTTGTCAATATCCTTGTTGTTATTTAGAATCAGATATAATGCATACGCAAAATCTAATGTCATTTGTGAGTTTATGAGTTTTGTTGATATAAAGCCTGCGGATTTTATTGCAAGAATAAAACTTGAAAAAGAAAATTCGTTCATAAACTTATTTACGCCATCAGTAAGTTTGGCAAACGATTCTTCTGCTATTTCTTCTTTGTAATCGCGGCTTTCAAAATCACGTCCCCCTAAAAGACTGACCAAATCTTTCATCTTTCCACGACCGAATTTAGCCATAAAAGCCACGCGAAGTATATCTCCATAATTTGGATCAAAAATATCTTCTTTGTCGTCTTTCAGCCATTTTACATTACCCGCAAATTGCGATTTCATAAACTCTTCATCTTTCACCATATCACTATACCAATCTGGTTGAACGGCTAAATGAGAGAAATAGTCAATGGCTTTGCGAAGCATATTTCCTCCATATTTTTCGTTTGCAGCTATTTTCGACATTGCAAAATCCGATTGATTAAGTTTTGCGCCTTGACTATTGATCCTGATAAAAATTTCTGTTACTTCATCAATTGTCAGTTCCTTATCTAAAGTTATAACTCCAATTTGACGATTTTTGATTCCAATCAATTCATCCAAAATGTCATGCAATTTATCGGAGTCCATGTCAGGATTCAGTTCGCAATATTTTGACACAAAACTACCTCGCTTGAAATCTGTTCTAAAAATGTCGGCAATGTCAGCTATCCATTTTTTGTCTTTCAAAATAGCGTTATCTTGTACTTTGAATCGTTCGTCATCATCGGATGATAATGGGTTGAAAGAAATCTTTATACGTTTCTTTTCAAAATCGGCATTCAGAACTTCCATCCCCATTATTGAGGTCATCAATGCTGTTACGCGTTGCTGTCCATCAATCATAATCTTTTTCCCTTCCGACAAAGTTCCATCTTTGAGTTTCATATTTGGACTTTGCGAAATAATCAAATAACCAGTAGGATAACCTGTGTAGAGTGAGTCTATCAAATCTCTAACTTGTTTGGGTTTCCACACAAACGGACGTTGTATTTCAGGAATGGCTATTTCGCCAGATTTGATATAATTCAGGATTTGCTCAATAGCTATATTAGATGCGTTATATTTCTCTGCCATAATGTTTTACGTTTTTTTCTTTTTCAATCTCTCAATCTCTCAATCTCTCAATCCCTTTTCTAATTACTTCACCACAAAAATAACATCAGCCAGACTGCTATATTTTTTGCCCTTGAAAATAAAATTTATCTTTACGGTGTTGATTAATCGCCCGTCATCTTCTGCGAATTTACCTTTGGTGTCAATCGGGATGGTATCAGTATCGGAATTTTCGGCAGATATAGTGTCAATGTAATTATCGTCCAAAGAAGTTTTCTTTGTACTATAACACTTAAAACCGCTCTCGTTGTGAGAGTTAATATATTCCAAATATAGTTCCCATAACAATTGGCAAAGGTATGATTTTTTTTGGATACGAATGATAACTATTTTCTATCCTCCACCCATTTTCTGGCATTTACAAACGCCTCCATCCACGGGGTTATCTCATCATTGCGGTCTTCTACGTAATGCGCCCATTGCCAAGGGAATATTGCACGCTCAAGGTGTGGCATCATGGCAAGGTGACGACCGTCTGCAGAGCAGATGCCGGCTACGTCATAGTCTGAACCGTTAGGGTTGGCAGGGTAGCCGCTATAGGTGTATTTTGCCACAATGTTGTAATCTTTTTCTGGCATTGGGAGTGAGAATCTGCCTTCTCCGTGCGCCACCCAGATGCCAAGATTGCTGCCTTTGAGCGTTGAGAACATCACAGAGTTGTTCTCTGGTATGTCAACGCCTATGAACTCACTCTCAAATTTATGGGAGATGTTATGAAGCATTTTGGCTTTCTTAGGATGTTCTGGGTTCACAAGACCTAGCTCAATCATAAGCTGACAGCCGTTGCAGATGCCAAGGCTCAGAGTGTCAGGACGTTTGTAGAAGTTTTCAAGCGCAGTGCGAGCCTTCTCATTGTAACGGAATCCGCCTGCCCAGCCCTTTGCACTGCCAAGTACATCGGAGTTGGAGAATCCGCCGCAGAACACAATCATATTCACATCCTCAAGAGTCTCACGGCCGGTTGCAAGGTCAGTCATGTGAACATCCTTTACATCAAAGCCTGCAAGGTAGAGTGAGTATGCCATTTCACGCTCGCCGTTTGTTCCTTTCTCACGGATGATGGCAGCCTTGGCCTTGCTATCTCCATGCACTCTTGTAAGTCCAAACTGGCTCAGTTTGCCAGAGAAACTGTTGCGTATATGAAGTTTAAGTGGCTGATTTTTATAGTTTTGGAAACGCTCAAGCGCACATTGCTCACCGCTTTGGCGGCGGTCAAGTAGGTATGATGTATGATACCATACATCTCTCATCTCATCAATGTCAAAGGTATATACATCTGAGTCTTTCTTAACAGTAAGAGTGCGCTCATTTACAGGGTAGCCTATCTTGGCGTATCCAATGCCGGCATCCTTGAGAATCTTCTCCACCTTGTTGCTATCTTTTACTTGTATGCAAACGCCAGGGTTCTCAGCAAAGAGAATCTTAACAATATCCTTCTCGCCAAGCTGTGAGAAGTCAATCTTAAGACCGCCCTCCTTGTTTGCAAATGTCATCTCAAGCAGGGTGGTGATTATACCGCCCGCCGATATGTCATGTCCTGCAAGTACAAGACCTTTTTCAATAAGTTTCTGTATGGTCTCAAACGCATCGGCAAAGTACTCCGGGTTAGTGACCGTTGGCACGTGACTGCCCACAGCCTGCATAGTCTGGTACAGGGTAGAACCTCCGAGTTTCAGGTTGTCAAATGAGAAATCAATATAGTAAATATCTGTCTTGTTGTCTTTTACAATAACAGGGCTCACGGTTTTCTTAACATCACTCACCTCTGCACCAGCAGAAATAATCACGGTTCCAGGAGCATATACTTTTTCTTTGCCGTATTTCTGTGTCATTGAGAGTGAATCCTTGCCTGTAGGAATGTTCACTCCAAGTGAGCAGGCGAAATTACTACAAGATTCCACGGCTTTGTAAAGGCGGGCGTCCTCACCTGGGTTCTTGCATGGCCACATCCAGTTTGCTGAGAGAGATACGCTTCTGAGTCCGTCTTTAAGCGGTGCCCAAACTATATTCGTAAGGGCTTCTGCAATAGAAAGTACAGAGCCGTTCTCCGGCGATGCAAGAGCCGCTACAGGAGCATGACCTATTGAGGTTGCAATTCCGCTTGTGCCAGTGTAGTCAAGTGAAACCACGCCAAGGTCATTCAGTGGAAGCTGAATTTCACCAGCGCACTGCTGGCGTGCCACCTTGCCTGTTACAGAGCGGTCCACCTTGTTAGTGAGCCAGTCTTTGCACGCAACGGCTTCAGTTGTAAGTACGTTCTTAAGGTACTGCTCTATATCCTTCTTAGATGTTTTAGGCTCTGCAAACTTCTCATTTACAGTGTTGTCTGTTATTATTGTGCGTGGCGGGTTGCCTATCATCATTTCAAGTTTGAGGTTGATAGGCTTCTCTCCGTTAGGTTTCTCAAATACAAAATCCATATCGCCGGTAGTCTCGCCAACCACATACATTGGGGCGCGCTCACGGTCTGCAATCTTCTTCACAAGGTCAATGTTCTCCTCATCTATGAGGATTCCCATACGCTCCTGGCTCTCGTTGCCAATTATCTCTTTATCAGAGAGGGTGGTATCGCCGATAGGGAGCTTGGACATATCTATTTTGCCGCCAGTGGCCTCCACAAGTTCAGAGAGGCAGTTCAGGTGGCCGCCTGCACCGTGGTCGTGAATTGAAACTATAGGGTTGCTGTCACTCTCCGCCAAGGTGCGTATTACGTTAGACACACGCTTCTGCATCTCAGGGTTGGCACGCTGTACAGCGTTAAGCTCTATGGCGCCAGCGTATTGGCCTGTGTCAACTGATGACACTGCGCCGCCGCCCATACCAATGCGGTAGTTGTCACCGCCCATGACCACAACCTTCTCGCCAACCTTCGGCTCTCCTTTGAGCGCATCGCGTTTTGAAGAGAAACCAACACCGCCGGCAAGCATTATAACTTTGTCAAAACCGTATATCTTCTCATTCTCTTCATGTTCGTAGGTTAGAAGTGACCCGCAGATAAGCGGCTGACCAAACTTGTTGCCAAAGTCTGACGCACCGTTAGATGCCTTGATAAGAATCTGCTCCGGGGTCTGGTACAGCCAGTTACGTTCTTTGATGCTCTCCTCCCAGCTGCGATGTTCATTACGTGGGTATGATGTCATATATACAGCTGTTCCCGCAATAGGCAGCGATGCTTTTCCACCGCCCAAACGGTCACGAATCTCACCGCCTGTACCAGTGGCGGCGCCGTTGAACGGCTCCACAGTGGTAGGGAAGTTATGTGTCTCAGCCTTCAGGGAGATGACTGAATCTATCTCCTTAACCTCAAAGAAGTCAGGCTTGTCACCGCTCTTTGGCGCAAACTGCTGAATCTTAGGGCCTTCATTAAAGGCTACATTATCCTTATATGCTGAAACAAGGTTGTTTGGGTTATATTCTGATGTCTTTTTAATCAATTTGAACAGTGAAAGCTCTTTCTCTTTACCGTCAATGATGTATTTGCCGTTGAATATCTTATGGCGGCAGTGCTCTGAGTTAACCTGTGAGAAGCCGAACACCTCACTGTCTGTAAGCGGGCGGCCAAGTTTCTTTGCCACATCATTCAGGTAGTCTATCTCCTGCTGGCTCAGTGCAAGGCCCTCTTTTTCATTATATGCAGCAATGTCCTCAATATGAACAATAGGGTCAGGGGTTTTATCCACGCTAAAGATTTTCTGGTCAAGACCGCTGTACTTGCGCTGCAGCATTGGGTCAAACTCTTTTACGCTTGCACTTGGCACATACTCCTCTATACGCTTAATGCCCTTGATGCCCATGTTCTGGGTTATCTCCACTGCGTTTGTGCTCCAAGGGGTTATCATCTCACGGCGCGGGCCGGTAAACTCTCCGCTTACGCTCTGCTCACCTGTTGGCTGCGCTCCGTCAAAGAGCCATACCAATTTCTCAACATCCTGACTGTTAATTGCTTCTGCTGTCTCCACGGCGTAGTAGCTGCCTGTGGAAGTCTTGAAAAAAGAAATCATATTTGTGCTGTAAAAATTACGCACAAAATTAATGATTTTTGAGGGTATATGCAAATTTATATATCTAAAAAAGCCGGAACACTGACGTGCCCCGGCTTTTTATAGAAAATTGCTATATATTATCTATTCATTTTGTCTGCAAAGCGGAATGCTATTGCAACCTCAAATGCGTGCTCTGGATTTGTATTTGCGTTAGTGTTGATTTTAACATCTCCAGTACTGTAAATGTAGCTGTTCTGCATGAGTTTGTAGCGAAGCTCAAGTGTGAAGAACCAGATATCAAAACCTGTACCGCAGTCAAGACCGAAAGTTACAGGTCTTGCGTTGGAGGTGATAATATTACCTTCAGGATCCTGGTACTGTGTGGTAGTGCCATTGTTAAGATGGAAGTTAAATGACGGACCGGCAAGCAGGTACCAGTTGAAGTTTGTAACCTGAACTAAGCGTATACCAAACATTACAGGAACGTTAATCCAGTGGTCTTTAACAGGTTCTACTGGAGTATAGCGGTCAACCACGCTCTTGAACGCATTTCCTATGTTTTTGAGTGATGTTTCAAAGTGGTAGTCAACCTCTATCTGAGCAAACGCTCTGTATCCAAAACGAGCCATAAGACCTACATTAAAACCGTATGTCTCGGTGTCATTGATTTGGAAAGATGTGTTGTCATACTGCCAGTTTCTGTTGAGGCCGAGGCTTGTGTTAAAACCTGCCTTTATACCAAAACAGTACTGTGCCATTGCTGCAACGCTAAAAAGAGATAGCGCAATAATTGTAAATATTTTTTTCATAATCCTTAATATTTAATTTGCGCTGCAAAGGTAATTAATATTTTTATTCAAGGCTCCTTTTATTTGTTAATTTTTTTAACAAAATAGGATTAAAGGTCATACACAGTAAGTGTAGAACCATTGCAAACAACTGCAACTGGAAGAGTATAAGGTTTTAGCGGTATAATGCTAAACTGCTCCGATGCCGCCTTTATCTCCTCCTTTGAGAAGGTGCCGTCAGAGTCACGGCTGAAGATGTATAGTCTTTTTGAGGCACCGCTGTATGCACCAAGATGCCAGCCGCATGCGTCAATGTCTGATACGTCTGATTTGTTGTCAGAGAAAACAAGGTTCATGTTGCTGTCATACACATCCACACCGCCCTTGAATCCAAACATATAGCATTTGTCAGACTTTACAAAACGATGATTTGCCCCATAGTCACGTAGCATGGTGGAGGTGGCTTTGTCAGCACTTGTTATAAAGCATATCTTGCCGTTTGAGAGGGTCATTACTATCTTCATGCCTGAAAGGTCAGAGTAGATGTCATTGCCTTTTGATTTCACAAGCTCGGCGCCACAGCTCAGACGCACCTTGGCCTTTCGGTCAAGCAAATAGGTCTTGTCTGCGTCAGCAAAGGCTATGTAATCCTTGCCGCTGATGCGTATGTGCTTGATTGGGCCGTCTATAGGGCTCTTTGTGTAAACATTCTCCCACTCTTTAAGCACAGAGCCGTCTTTCTGGGTGATGTACACACGGTTGTCAGAGGTGCCGTAGGCAAAGCGGTAGTTTTTGTTTCCGTCATAGTCAAACACGCTGAGTGTAGTGCATGCCTCGCCCTGTAACTGTTTGGGGAATCCGCTAAGAATTTTGCCATTACGGTCTATTATATACAGCCTTGTCTTTGTGAGGAACGCAATTTGGAGTTTTTTGTTCTGCAGCATGTCCACCTCACAGATGCCACCTATAATAGGCTCGCTCAGAGTTGTTTTCCAAAGTATCTTCCCCGATGCAGATATAAGATAAATCTGGTTGTTAGTGTCCTGTATGAAAATCTCATTCTCACCAGTGTAGTGATTTGTAAATTTCTGTGGCTTAATGGCTGCAGGAGCGTCAAGTTTTACAGTGAACAGCTGCTTCGGTGCTTTGCTTGCAACGGTGAATGCTCGTGCAGGCTCTACCGCATCGGCGGCTTGGGCCTGAGTCTCCGCCGCAGGGCTCTGCGCCACAGGCTCCGCAGGTGTAACCACCACAGCCTTAGGTTCTTCTATTGGGTTGTATGAACCAGGCTTTCCTGAATACTGAATGAATACGTGCTGGTAGTCAAGGCCTCCTCCACGGTTTTCACTCTGCAGACCTATACAGTCAAAAGATGACCACATCTGCTTGGCTTTCTTAATTTTGCCAGCCACTTCAGGCTTAAAGAATTTGTCAGCATTGCGCACCACATAAGGAATGTCAATGTACACGGAGCGATTTGATGTGGAGAGCAGGGTTCGGTCTGCGCTGCGGAAGACAGGGGAGCATATAAGTGTCTGAGTCTTAGGGTTACGCGTGGCTATATGGTTAGTGAAATGAGCAGACGGCGTAATGATGAGATTGTCATTGGCTATGCACAGATACTCATCCGGCAGAGTGAAATATTTGCCAAAAACACTGCCGGCAAAGCCGTTACGCCCTATATGGAAAATCTCAAGTCCGCCACGCTTCACTGAACTTTCTGGGTTTATGTCAAGCGCCATGCGGCGTAGTGTTGTGAGCGCCTCATCGCTGTTATAGAGTTTAACTATAACAAACTCATCAAAAGGTGACTCTCCGTAGGCTATCTCACCTCCAAAATAGTCCTGGAAGAATGTGAGAGGGCTCTCGCCTGACGATGTCTCAATGGTCTCGTCATCAATGTTTTGCAGGCCGTTGTCTGGGAAGTCATCATCAGGCGATATTATTCTCCTGTAATCCTCAAAGTTTGATATGGCAAAGTGGCGGAAGAAGAATGTGTTATACGGCATGTAGGCTGACAGCGTATTCCTGTCGGTAGCCTGATTTTCAAACGCCTGTACTGTGCCGCCTGCTATATTGCTGTAGGCGAACCCGTTTATCTCTATCTTGTCCTCTGATAAATCAACGTCATACGCACCCCAGCTTCCATATTGGTCACTTACATCATAGACGTGCGCCTTTCTGCCGCCAAGACGCTTCTCAAGCAGAACCTTGCATCTTTCAGCATTGATAAACACTGTGGCTTTCTGTTTGCCGCTGGCAAATTTTCTGACTTTTGAAAACACAATGTCCTCCATAATGGGGGATGTTTTGGCGTCAATAGTGGCCTTGGCTTTGGAAATAAGTGAGTCTGAATTTGATATAAGCAGAAACTCCTTGTAATAAGCCATGCTCTCAGGCGTAATAGCGCAAGAGTCAAGTGTCTGATGTGCAAGCTTATACCCTGATTCTGAAATCTGTGTGGAGAATAGAATCTCCGTATCGCTTGTGGCGGAAGGGTAGGCGGCGATAAGAATGTTGCGGTCTGTAATCAGACGCTTCACATTGTCATCAGCCTCCTGCAGGGAGTCAAGAGTGGCAATGAGACGGTGTGTCCTGTTCAGTGACTTTATGCTTGTGAGGTTAAGCCAGTAGTTGTTGTTGTAGAGCAGGCTCTCCTCAAACTCCTTGAGGCTGTTAATTTGGAAAACCGCGCACGGTTCGCCGGGCACAGAGATGTAAGGGTCTATCTTTGATGAAACAGAGCCTTTGCGCATAACCACGTATCCCCAAATGGAGAGGATGAGGATTATGAGGGCTAATATGGGAATTATGTATTTTTTCATTAGAACCACGTACCTACTCCAAATTCTACGAACTCAACCTTTTGCAGGTGGGTTTTGAATGCAATCTGGGCAAGAAGGTGTTTTGTTATATAATATTTGAATGAGAGGCGGAAATAGTTCCAGCCGTCTTCCTTATCAGGATCGTATGCGTAAAAAATGCCTTTGTTAAGAGACTTCCCGTTATTGGCTGCCTCCTGAGCCTTGGCGTATGGCTCCATATTCTTCACAGGGTCATAAAGGTAGACTCCCACACCAAAACCAAGCAGGAAGTTGCCTATCATCAGCTCATTTGTAATATCAATACCTACACGCAGTTTGTTTGTGAATTTGTCTTCTGTGGTGAATGTCTTGCCAAAGTAGGTATTGGTGTTGTCCTTGACCCATTTGCCAGAGCCGTCCTGCTTTGCTGTAGTAGTAAAGGCTCCGTCATAGAACAGGTCTACGCCCAGTCCAATACGGTGCTGACGGCATGTGCGGTAGTAGCCGCCCACGTTAAGACTGGCGCAGCCAAAGTATTTTGTATCCTTGTAATAGAGCGTTTTAGCACCACCTGAAACTATAACCTCTCCGTACCAGCGTTTCAGTTTGGTGGTGTCAATAACCGCCTTCATAGGCTCAGTACGTTTACGAATCACAGGGGAGTATTTCACACCCACCTGCCCTTGGAATATGTTAAGACCAGTGTTAGGCTGGAACAGGGAACCGTTTGAAAAGTGGTTGTAACCCACGCCAAGGGTAAGTGTAACCTCCTGGCTTACATGGAAATCAAGATTAAGCCCTGCCTGCAGGTTGAAGGAGAACGGGCTTCCTATTATAAAATTATAGTCTGCTGCCTTCTCTTTTATGCTACGTGGATCTTTTCTTGCGCCCTCCACATCGCACGGCTTGGTACAGAAGCCAAAGCCCGCACCTGCCATAAAGTTGAAATCAACCACCCGTGAGCGCACCATTGGTATGTTGATGTAGACGTACGGAGCTATCATCTGCCCGAGTTTCTGTGGGTTGCTCAGGTCAAGAACCTGCAACGCTACGCCAACAGTGGGGCGGTTAAAGTCCAAATGCCACTGGCGGCTGCCGTCAGTATGCCATTCAAAAGCTATCTGGCCACCTATGGCAGGCCCCTTTACAATGGGTGAAACCACATCTTTGTCATGCGGGTAGATATACCCCACCACCGCCTCCGCCTTGATGCTGTAGGGTATAAACTCCTCAGCAGCAAACGCTGTGACAGTGAACATTGTTAAAATAAGAGTGAATATTTTTTGCATTTGCCCTTTATTCGTACCTTTGTGACTACAAATTTAGAAAAAATGTTTGTACTGGTAAAAAAAGAACTGAGGAATTTCTTTTCATCGGCGGCTGGATTTATAATAATAGCTGTGTTTCTGATACTTACGGGTGCGTTTCTGTGGCTTATGCCGTCAGATTACAATATCCTTGACGGTGGATATGCAAGCCTTGACGGCCTCTTTATGCTTTCACCTTGGCTTTTTATGTTCCTTATACCGGCGCTCACAATGAAACTTTTTGCAGATGAGAACGCATCGGGGACTATGGAGCTGCTGCTGACCAAGCCTCTTGGTATGGTTCAGATAGTGTCAGCAAAGTTCACGGCAGGGTGGCTGCTCTCAGTTGTGGCGCTGATTCCCACACTGTTATATATGGTGAGCGTGGGCTTGCTGGGTGTAACACCGTTCAATCTTGATCTAGGCGGTTTCTGGGGCTCGTTCATAGGACTTCTGCTGCTTTCTGCGGTCTACACATCCATAGGCGTATTCTGCTCGGCTCTCAGCCGTAACTCAATAGTGGCGTTCACGCTCTCCGCGGTGCTCAGTTTCCTGCTTTACTACGGATTTGAGGCGCTCTCAGACCTTATGACTAATGCGGAACTGGCTTCGTCAGTGGCGTCATTGGGCATATCCAACCATTATGATTCCATGAGCAGGGGAGTGCTTGCGCTTACAGACATTCTCTATTTCGTGCTCGTGGTGGCGTTTTTTATTGCGCTCACCGTCAGCGTGTTATCCGGTAAATGCGTTAAAGTGTGGATTGTGGCTGCGGCCTGTGCGGTCATGTATGAGTGCTCATACTTCTTTACGCTGAGGCTTGACCTCACATCGGAGAAGCGTTACACACTGTCAGATAACACTAAGAACCTTATGCGCTCGCTTGATGAGCCGGTGTCACTGGATCTCTATCTTGAAGGCGATATGAACCGTGGCTTCCTCCGCTTGAAAAATTCTGTGCTCAACATGGTTAAGGAGATGAACGCCTACAGTGATGGCAGACTGCGCGTGAAGCTGACAGATCCGTCTGACGCCGCATCAGAGGCGGATAGACAGAAAAACTACTCTGCGCTCAACGGTAAGGGACTTAAGCCAACTATGGTCTATGAGCGTGACTCCAAGGGCGGTATGGTTCAGAAAGTTGTCTTCCCTTGGGCTGTTATGAGTGCCCACGGCGATACGGTGAATGTGTGCCTTCTTGAAAATATTGCAGGCAAGAGCGGCGATGAGAACCTTAACGCATCAGTGGAGGCGCTTGAGTACAAACTCACAGACGCTGTAAGGCGCATAAAGAACACTGCGCCAGAGAGTGTAGCCTTTCTTGAGGGGCACGGAGAGTTTGACGAACCGTATGTTTTTTCTGTAACAGAAAGACTCTCAGCGTACTATAATGTGGATAGGGGGGCGCTTGGTACAGACGCCTCAGTGCTTGATAAGTATAAGGTGGTGATAGTGGCAGGCCCTCTTGAAAAATTTTCAGAGGCGGATAAGTATATACTGGACCAGTACATAATGCATGGCGGCAGGGTGATGTGGCTTATAGACGGCGTGCGTACAGACAAAGAGAGCATGGGCATAGCAAACGAACTCTCCCTTGATGATATGTTCTTTACATACGGAGTACGCATAAGCCCGCTGCTTCTGCTTGACACTCAGTGTGCCGTGGTGCCTGTAAATGTGGCGCTGGAGGGTGAGAGCGCCAAGTTTGAGCCAATGCCCTGGTATTATGCTCCGCTGCTTCTGCCTAATCCGTCATGTGTCATTACCAGAAACATTCCTAATGTAAAGGCTGACTTTGCGTCAGTGATAGAACTGGTTGGTGAAAACAGCACTGGACTTGCAGCCACTGCGCTGCTCTTCTCATCGGGTAGGGCGGGCCTTGATAAAGCCCCTATGCGCATAGATGCCGGCGTGGTTACACTTTCTCCTGAGTCAGAGTTCTTCTCATTCTCATATCTGCCTGTGTCTGTGCTGCTTGAAGGCAAATTTAATTCTGTGTTTGCAAACCGTATGGTTCCGCCGCAAATAGAAAAGGGTGGTGTTGATAAGAAAAAGGAGAGCGTGGCTACGAAGATGATATTTGTAGCAGACGGTGATATTATTCGCAATGATGTAAAGGCTGTTTCTGACAGCTATACCACCTTCCCTGCGGGGTATGACCAGTATTCAGGACAGACCTTTGGTAATGAGGAGTTTATACTCAATGCGGTTAACTATTTGGCTGATGATGACGGCTGGTTGCAGCTGCGCGGTAGGGAGTGGAAGATTCGTCTCCTTGACAAAAATGCTGTTTTAAGGCATCGTGTAACGCTTCAGGTGGCAAATATATTAGCTCCTCTTTTATTGTTGATAATTTTTTGTTTTGGATATCAGATTGTTAGGCGCAAACGTTGGTCAGCACCCCTGAAATCTTGATTTTTTTAGTTACATTTGCACAATTCTTACGCAAACCAATATTAAATGCTATATGAAATTTAAAGTATCTTCAACTCTGCTTTGCGAGCGTCTGCAAACAGCATCAAAATTTGTTCCAGCCAAGGCTGCTCTTCCTATCTATGGATATTTCCTTTTTGTGGTGGAGGGTTCCAAACTTACAATTACTGCATCAGATGCAGACACTACTTTGGTAACATCGCTTGACATTGAGAATCTTGGCGGTGACGGCCGCGTGGCACTTCAGTCTAGAATCCTTAGTGAAGGTCTGAAGGATTTCCGTGAACAGAGCCTTATCTTTGATATTGATGACCATAATTTTAATGTTTTGCTCACATCTGAGAGTGGTAAGTATAACTTCATGGGGCAGAACGCTGCTGATTACATGGAGTTTGCAGGCCTTAACGCCGATGACACCTGCGCATTCTCACTTAGCAGTTCCAAACTGGTTGACGCCATAGCCAAGACTGCATACGCAGTGGCAAATGATGAAATACGCCCTATAATGAACGGTATCTGCTTCCACTTCAATGAGGCTGAGGGTCTTAATGTGGTGGCTACTGACGGTCACCGCCTCTCAAAGGTCACTCTTGATGAGCACCCAGGTATCAATAGCGGCTTTGTATTTCCTCAGAAGCCAGCCAATCTTTTGAAAGGTGTGCTTGCCAAGGAGGTAGGTGATGTTCAAATCTCTTTTGACAAGAAGTTTATTGTATGCCAGATGAGCGCCTATACAATGTATACTCGCCAGATAGAGGGTAACTATCCAAACTACGGTGCTGTTATTCCTACATCCACTCCAGTGTCTGCTATTGTGAACAGAGAGACAATGCTATCAGCACTGCGTCGCGTGCAGGTTTGCTCAGACCAGGGCAGCAACCTTATAAAGGTTACAATCTCCAACTCACAAATCAGAATTTCCGGCCAGGATATTGACTTTGCCGTGTCAGGCGAGGAGGTTATCCCATGCTCATACGAGGGTCAGGAGATGATGATAGGCTTTAAGTCAACACTTCTTGTTGATATTCTTAACAATATTGACTGTGTGGATGTTGAGATTCACCTCACAGACCAGTCTCGTCCGGGAGTCTTCATTCCAGTACAACAGAAAGAGGGTATGAACGTGCTTATGCTCGCCATGCCGATGATGTTGGCGTGACAAGTTGAAAATTAAAAGTTGACGAATTGATGAACGAAGTGAATAAAATTGAAAGTTAAATGGATTTAAACTTAAAGAAACCGATAATATTCTTTGACCTGGAAACCACAGGTGTGGACGTGGTTAAAGACCGTATAGTGGAGTTGGGATATATTAAGGTATATCCAAACGGCACAGAGGAGGCCAAGACACTCCGTTTTAACCCAGAGTGTCACATCCCTGCTGAGGCTACAGCCGTGCATCACATTACAGATGAGGATGTGAAGGATTGCCCTACATTTAAGGAGAAGGCAAAGGAACTGGCGGAGGTGTTCAAGGGCGCAGACTACGGCGGCTATAACTCCCTAAAGTTTGACCTGCCTCTTCTGGCAGAGGAGTTCCTGCGCGCTGATGCTGACATTGACCTGAAGAAGGGTAAGATGATAGACGTGCAGAACATCTTCTATAAGATGGAGCCGAGAACCCTTGTGGCTGCCTACAAATTCTACTGTGGAAAGAACCTTGAAGACGCTCATGCCGCCGATGCTGACATTCGTGCCACGTATGATGTACTCAAGTCACAGATAGACCGTTACCCTGACACCTTAAGTAATGATGTGTCATTCCTCTCAGACTTTAGCGCCCATAGCAAGGCGGTAGACTTTGCTGGGCAGATAGTCTATAATGAGAAAGGAGAGGAGGTCTTTAACTTTGGTAAGTACAAAGGTCAAAAGGTGGTGGATGTGTATAAGAAGGACTCTGGTTACTTTGGGTGGCTTCTGAACGCAGATTTCCCTCTTTATACCAAGAAAGTGCTTTCTGAAATAAAATTGAAGTCTTTTTAACATACGAAGGTGTTTAAAATGTTAAAAAAATTAATGGTTTGATATTTTTAACATTTTTGTAACAAAATTAAATTATATCTTTATCGCCTGAGATATGGGTTAGAACCATGTTTCAGGCTTTTTTGCTTTTGGAGTAAAAAATTATTAGATATAAGAAAATGTTTACAAATGTTAAAATTTGGATGCTGTCCGCCATGCTTGCCTTGGTGACGGCGCCAGTCTGGTCCCAACAGAATATCAAGTGTGACTCCAGACTGCAAAAAGTGATTTTTGAAGAGGACTTTGGAAAATTTGATCGTGAAACAGCACGTGCTCAGAGCGCCCAGTGCCCGTATACTTACAGATCAGAATGCACGCCCATTAAATATGGCGGAACATACGCTGTAGTAGCCACACCTAAGTGGGGCGGCTGTGGCGAGCAGGAAGATTGGCACAATTCATGTGACTGCGGTGGCACATTTTGGTATAAGGACATATATGACCATACTCAGGGCGGTTGGCAGTCAGGCCAGTTGGGCGGAATGCTCCAGGTGAACTGCCGTGGCGTGGATGGTGATAGAGATGTGGTATATGAGCGTCAGGTAACAGTATGTAAGCAGACCTATCTTAATTTTTCTGCATGGGTGAATTCAGCCAATAGTCGCTACAAGCCAGATGGTACTTCAGACCCTATGCAGGCTAAGTTTGTGCTCAGAAAGGGCGGTCCTGATGGAGAAAAAATTGATGAGTACAGGGTTGACGATATTCCTATCTATGGTACTTGGACAGAGATTTCAGCTATGTTTAATACCGCTGATTATGAGACTGTTACTATTCAGTTGGTAAACCTCAAACCCTGGGGGCAGTGGGGTAATGACATATTGCTTGATGATATAAAGATAACAGCTTGTGCGCCAGAGGCAAATTTGCAGATAGAGGACCCTGCGAGCGGTGCTGTCATCCCCAAGACAGAGGTTGATCTGCTTTGTCCCTTTGAAGATGACACACACTACAGTTCTGTGCGCCTGAGAGGCGTAGTAAATACGGAGGCTTTCACAAACCCCTATTTCTACTGGCAGATATATGATGAGTCTCTTGCCGCATGGAAAATTGACCCGCTTGCAGAGGGCTTTGGCTTAGACACTTACACAGTTGACGCAGCGCATACAGGCCGTTATCGTGTAATAGTTGGTAATAATGCTGAAACAGCCCGTCATGCCGCCCAGCATGATGACATGGGTCCTTGTGGTCTATACTCAATAACCAACGATGTAACCATTGGCTGCAAAGACATTGTAATGAGCACTATGGGTCCGGCTGCTATGTGTGCTGGAAGTCAGGCGGAGTATTATGTAAATCTTAACAACCCCATTGATGTTCCTTTCGATAATGTGGAAGTTTCCATTTCATTTTCAGAAGAGGGTGGCTTCAGTATAGAGGGAATAACATCAGAGTCATCTATTATAATCCCCGCTATTACAGGACGTACAGCAAAGGTTATGATTGGGGAACTTCCTGCTTCAGGGGTGGCTACATTTAAGTGCATTGTTAAGGCTAACTCATACTCAAACACCAAAAAGAATGTTATGAGAGCATACGTGAGCCGTGTGGGTGAAGTAGTGGCTGCATCGTATGAAAAAGCTCCGGACGCGTCAAAAGGTGAAGGCCTGACATCCGTAAACGGAGCTACACCTTTTGATGTGGTTACAGAAGATGGCGCTACAAGTTATTGTGCTGATGCTGAGGGTGTAAAGATAAAATTAAGCGGCTCAGAACAGGATGTTGCATACACACTTGTGAGTGGAGACACCCGTATTGAGCGTGTAATAGGAACCGGAGCGGAGATAACATTTGCCACTGTGGTCAGACAGGGTGTATATAAGGTGTATGCTGAAATAGGATCTTGCTCAGTTGAGATGAACGGAGAGTTAAACATCGTTGAAAATCAGATACCAGGCCTGCGCGTGGAGGTTGTCAATAACACAAAATGTGCTGAATTTGACGGCTCATACACTATAACAGCATTGGGAGGCAAATCTCCGTATACATATTCAATTGATAACGGTGCAAACTATACAACAAATGCATCATCTACTGGTATTCAGTCACTTGAGATAAATGCAAAGGTTAAAGACGCTAATGGATGTGAGTCACTTACAAAGAGAACTGTAATATCTGATGTTCATGTTAACCCCAAGGCATATAACCTCTATTCTCTTAAGGGAGAAACAGAGTATTGCGTGAATACAGACGGAGTAGAGCTCCTCTTAAGCGGCTCTGATACAGGTATTTCATATTCTCTTAAAAACAAAGATACTGGAGCCCTTATTATAGAAAAGAGCGGAACAGGAGGCGTGATATCATTTGGCAAGGTCAAGGCAGGAACGTATTATGCAGAGGCTTACAGTAGTGAGACCAAGTGCGTTTCCGTTATGAAGGGGGAGATTGAGATTAAGGAGAACTCACTGCCGGATGCCACAATGAGGCTTACAGGTCCGCAGCATTTCTGCACAGGAAATACATCTGAGCTCACGTTTAATGTGAACGGAGGAGTCTCTCCATACGATATTCAATACCTTGAGGGCACCACAGAGCAGTCATTGCTTGATGTGGCTGGCTCACAACTGCCTATGCGCGTGGAGATAAGGCCTACTGCCACCCTCACATATAAACTTGTAAGTGTAACAGACAGCAAGGGCTGTACATCAGAACCAGCTCCTGCCATAGAGATAGAGGTTCAGGTTGACGGTAAGCCTACAGGTAGCGCAGGCGGCTCATTCACACAGTGTAATAACTCAGAGTTTACGCTTGCCGGCTCACTTGGCTGGGGCACAGGCACATGGTCTTCAGAAGACCCTAATGTAACATTTGTTGACAAGCATAATCCAAAGACCAGGGTTAGAATAGGGGAGAATAACCGTTTTGCAACAGTTCCTCTTACATGGACCATCAGTAATGGAGTATGCCCAGATAACGTGTCAACCACCACAGTAACAAATAATGACTGTACAGACCTTTCAGTTAAAGTCAACACAGATCACGATGTCTGCGCCGGCAGCGATGTTCAGTATGTAATATCTGTTTATAACGGTAACGCTAATGATGCAACAGGAGTGGTTCTGCGTTATATTGCAGGTGACGGTGAGGAGCAGATTGTAAACATCGGTGTTCTGCCTGCAAAACAAACCGCCAATTATGAAGGGGTTATTCACACAACCGCTACAATGCAGAACAAGCATGTGCAGGCATTTGTCAAGAAAGACGGTGGTGAGTGGATTGATGCCATGGATTCATTTGATGTTCACCCGCTGCCAAAGCAGCAGAGGCTGATATCCACAGCAGGAGCATACTGTCAGGGCGGTAGTGTCCGCATCGGGTTAGAGTCAACTGAGAGTAACGCCCATTACATTCTGTTCAAGGACGGAGCCTCAGTAGAGCATTTGGCAGGCACAGGAGGCAAGGTATGGTTCACTAAGGAGTATGGTAAGGGTGAATATACAGCACAGGCGTACTATCCCGCCACCATGTGTAATATCTTTATGGATAACTCTCTTACTATAGTTGAGAACTCGCTTCCGCAACTGATGGTTGTAACAAATAACAACACCATGTGTGAAGGGTATAACGGTAGTTACAGGATAATGCCGGAGCACGGACTTTCACCTTACTCATATTCCATAGACGGAGGTGTTGACTACTCTGCACCGCAAGGTATGGATCATATAAAGGGTGCTATGATCATAGCTGCAAGAGTAAAAGACGCAAATGGCTGTGAATCAGAAATTAAAGAAGATGTTATTTACAATATGGCTATCACTCCAGTGGTTTATAAACTGCTGAGTGACAGCACAGAATACTGTAACTATAGTGCCACCTCAGGTGTGCAGCTTAAATTGTCAGGTTCTCAGCCCGGCTTTACCTATGACCTGTACAAGGGTGATATTGTGGTGGCGTCAGAAGTGGGAACTGGATCAGAGATAAACTTTGGCGTTCAGAGAGAGGGCACATACCACGTAGTGGCATTTAACGGCGCCACTCAGTGTGTTGAAACCATGGAGGGAACCATAGTTCTTAAACAGAATGAACTTCCTGAGTTCACAGTAGATAAGGCTGATAACACCCGATGCGTGCCAAGGTATGACGGATATGTAAGTATAGTGGTAAAGAGTGGCAGCGGTACAGCTCCTTACTCATTCTCAATAAATGACGGAGTTTCATATTCAGGACGTGCCATATATGATAATCAGGAGGAGTTTGATGCAGTAATTAGAGTGAAGGATAGTAAAGGTTGCGTTGCAGGCCCGGTTGCCGCTAAGGTAAGTAATAAATCTGTGCCACTAACTAAGTTTGACCTTGTGAGCGATGGCGGTAAGAAACAGTATTGTGCTAATGCAGATGGTGTTGAACTGATGCTTACAGGCTCAGAACAGGGAACTGAGTACACTTTGTATAAAAACGGAGCCGCCACTGTCCCTGTGCAGAGTGGTACAGGTGCAGCCATAAACTTTGGCATACAAAAGGCGGGAACCTATACTGTTAAGGCGCTAAATCCTTTAACCGGCTGTGATGCAGTAATGAACCACGATGTGGAGCTTATAGAGCACGTTGTTCCAAGTGCAGGGATCTCAGGGACGACCACAATATGCAAGGGCTCGTCTGCAGACCTCACATTCAGTGTGCAAGGAGCTGACGGTGCATATCAAGTATACTACTCTGATGGCGCTTCAGAGATGAGCACATCATCAGCGTCAGTTACAGTAACGCCAGCCCGGACCACAACTTACTCCGTTACAAGAGTTATAAATAACTGGGGATGTGTTACAGAGTATGAAGCGCCTTATCAGCCGGCGCAGCAGGCAAAAATCACGGTGGATAACCACCCGTACAGTGATGCAGGTCCTGACCAGATTAAATATAATGAGAGCACATTCACCATGGACGCCTCAGTTCCTGCACCAGGTGAGGTGGGAGAGTGGCACATAATAAGCGTTACACCTGCAGGCGTAAATCCAGTCATAGCAGATGTGAACAACCCTAAAACAGTTGTTACAGATGTTACAGTGGGCTCAAACGTAATTCTTGAGTGGGTGGTTTCAAGTGCGCTTGGAGTATGTGATAAATCATGGAGCCAGGTGGCCATAAGCAATACAGACGGTACTAACATGAGCATACACGCCTCTCTTAGCAAACCAGAGCTATGTGTTGACGGCACCGTAGAGTATACTTTGGAACTCACAAACATCTCAGACGGACGCAGGGCAAAAAATGTAGAGGTTACAATAGGTGAGTTTTATTCTGAAGTCTCTGATGTCACAGTCTCTGTAGGTAGCTATACATCGGGTATATGGACTATTGGAGATATAAATGCTCATGCCACAGTTAAACTTAAGGCTGTTGTAACTCCTTCAGATAAGCTGGTGCAGAGAACAATAACAATTCAGTCTCATGTAAGCAATGTTAACGGCCTCTCATATCCTACGTATGACAGTGCTCCAAAAGCACTTAAAGATGAAGTGTTTGCAGAGTCCTATCCTGCACTTATAGATCTTGAACTTGTAGCAAGTGCATATGAGGTTACAGCGTCACAGGAGGAGGTTATATTAACAGCCATACCGGCAGAAGGCTCTCTTGTGCTGGATTATACCTGGGCCAAGAACGGTGTTCTTATAGACACCCACGATGCTAAGATTTCTGACATACTGTTCACTAACAGCAAGTATGAGGTTACAGCAACAGGCAAATGTAGATCAATAACTAAAGATGTTACAATCAAAGCATTGTGGCCTACTGCCATAGTGCCTGACGGTCCTGGACGTAACGGAGAGTTTGCAAGAGGCTGCAACATCACCGTGTTCAACCGTTTCAATGAGAAGGTGTATGAGGGTAACGACGGCTGGGATGGCACACTTAACTGCGCTCTTGCAAAGAAGGGTGCAAAGGCGGACCCTGGAGTCTACTATTACTATATGGCGTTCCCAGACGGCACATCGCACAAGGGAGTGATTGAAGTAGTGAAGCTCAAATAATAAGGTGTAATTTTAATGGTTAACTATATGAAAAAGATATATTGCATTCTACTCTCTGCAATGCTGTATGCAGGAGTGGCAAACGCACAGAATGATTTCTCTCTTAATGAACAGCTTTTCTCCCGTATAGCCATAAACCCGGCTGGTACGGGAAACAGCGCCAATGTGAACATCTTCACCTTAGGCAGGTTCCAGTATGCGGGCATGGAGGGCTCCCCATACACAGCACTTCTCAATGTCCACGGCTATATAGAGAATGCCTCGTCAGGTGTGGGTCTTAGTGTAAGTTATGACAAGAGTGGTATTGCATACCATCAGGTGCAGGCCAAGGCCGTGTACGCCTACCATCTTAATTTTGGCAAACATAATATATTTTCATTTGGAGTGGGGCTTGGCATTGTGAACAAGGAGTTTGACCCTTCAAAACACCGATTCCCAGACCCGAGCAGCCTTGATCCTGACTATTTCAGGTACCAGAATAAAACTGTGTTTGACGCCTCTTTTGGTATTGAGTATGCCAATCCGTACATATTGTTGGGCGTGTCAGTGAACCATATCCCAGGTTTCTTTATGGAAAGAACCACTCTTAACACAGCTCCTGCCTACTACGCGTATGCCAGAGGCATGATTAAATGCTCAGATTTTTTCAGCATTGCCCCTGCAGCGGCCTACTACTACACAGGTCAGTTTCATGTGGCTGATATAAGCGCCACAGGCTTCCTTGGCAAGTATGTGTATGTGGGCCTTGGCTATAAGACAGAGACAACTGCATACGCAATGGTTGGTTTTGAATGGAACTGGCTCCGTATAGGCTATGCCTTTGATGCAAACTTTGGCAAACTAAGCAATGTGGCCTGGACCAGCCATGAGATAATGCTTTCATTCAATATCTCCACTAAAAGGGGTGAGGATAACAAGTGGATTTACTAATTAAATTTTTACAACGTTTTAATGTGAAAAAATGTTAAAATTCATAGAATTTTATGTTAAATTGTAGAATGTTAATTTAACATTTAGTTTCTATTTCTTATAAAAGTTGTACCTTCGTTGCCTGTATTATGGGTTTTGTGTGCTCATATATAGGCAACTTTTTATGTATGATGTTGATAATGTGGATGTTGCAGGCTTTGGAACTAAAATTACTAACTATATAATTGCTTATGAAAAGATTTTTTACAAGCTTTAAGAGAAGTTTTCTTCTCATTCTCTTTTTATTGACAGCAATGTCTTGTTCTGCAAAGTATTATCTGTATGGTTATTCATACGGAAACTCTAAACCGAGTGATACCAGTTTGCAGCTGAATAATTGGGGGTCTTATATCACATCCAGTGACAACCTGACCTTTGAAATCACAGATTCCAAACTTATATCTGTTGGTTGGCACGCTTTTGGAATCAGTACAAATAGTAGTGGTTACAGAAATTCCCGGCCAGACCAGATTGTTTACATTGATTACTATCCTAATGTCACTGGCAATATTACCGGAGCACAGGCAATGAACGGACAGAACACATCAAACTGTACGTTAGGTGTGGCTGTTTATAGGATAACCGCTACATCAAACAAAATGGTGGTTAAACTTGAGAATAATGGTACTTGGAATAACACTTGTAATGGCACCTTATATACTATAGCCAAATATAAAACGGGTACAATGGCCGCTTGTAATACATCTGCCCCGACAGTCACCACCAATGCGGCAACCAATGTGACCATAAGTTCTGCCAAACTTAATGCTGCAATCACGTCACTTGGACAGTCTGAAATGTGTAAAGCCTATACTGTAACTGCAAGCGGTATAAAACTTTACAGTGATGCAGGCTGCACTTCTTTGGTAAACACCTATCCTACCAACCCTACCGTATCTTCAGTTACATCCTACAGTGCAAGTGCTACAGGGCTCTCTCCAAACACCACATACTGGTACAAGGCATACATCACATACAGTGACGGTACTATATATGGAAATGCAGTATCATTTACAACTCCAGGCCCGTCTCTTTCAATTGCTATTGATGGTGATGCTACAATGTGTTCTGAGGGGGTTATTGACTATTCAATAGTTGTAACTAATAATAGCACTGAAGCAGCAACTAATGTTGTGATTAATTACGTAGAACCGGATGGCTCAATAGGTTCTGAGTCAGTCGCCTCTCTTGCGGCTGGAGCTGCCAAGACTATAGAAAGGTCATATTATGCACCTACCACCACATCGGGTAACGTTGTATCAATATCTGCTGACGCAAGTTGTTATGGAGGAACGTTAGTTTCAGCAACAAAGACTGTTAATGTAAATCCAGAACCTACGGTACAGTCATTTAAAAGCTCTGCCACATCTTACTGTGAGGGTGATGGCGTGACAATTGGCCTTAACGGTTCTCAGTCAGGAGTGGTTTATGTGTTGACAAAAGGCAGTTCTGACGTAGGTACCGCTTTTGGTAATGGTGCTGCTATAAATTTCCCTGGTAGTTACGGTGCGGGTACATATAAGATAAGAGCTTACTATGATGCAACATATTGCTGGACTACTTTTGGAAACCTAAAGATTACAGAGAATCCACTTCCTGCTGTATTTAGTATAACAAGCTCAGGTACTGAGTATTGTGCTGGTGGTGCTACCGCTGGCGTACGAATAGGGCTTTCCGGTTCAGAGACAGGAATTTTATATAAATTATGGAAAAGCGGCTCTGTCGTGGCAGAGCTCATTGGTACAGGCGACGCACTTGATTTTGGTATTCAGAAAGCAGGCTATTTTACTGTTGAGGCTGAAAACACAAATACAGACTGCTATGTATATATGGATGGCTCTGTAACCGTTAAAGAAAATCCGCTGCCTGCAGTATATGATTTCAAGACAACTGACACCAAGTTCTGTGAAGGTGGTGGTGTAAGACTTTACTTGGAAGACTCAGAGTTGGGCATTACCTATAATCTATATAAGGATGGCGTATTTAATTCTTCTGTAGCTGGTACTGGCTCCGAGCTTGACATGATGCTTGTGTGCAAGGTTCCTGGAACCTATAAGGTAATTGCTGAAAACGCCACCACTGGTTGTGAGGTGGAGATGAATGGAACTTTGACCATAGTAAAAAATGGTTTGCCAGATGCAACAATTGAAGTTACAGGCGCTTCTGAGGTTTGTCATGGTACAGAAGCTACCATTAAACTTACTGCTACGGCTGGCGCTCCTAATTTCTACATCACATACAATAATGGAATAACAGATGTTACAGTATCTGATGTTGCTGATAGTTACAGCTTGACTCAAGCTCTTTACTCAACTACCAGATATACGCTTAAAAGTATCAGGGATGCTAATGGATGTACCAATAATTATGGCGCTTCCAAGTCTGTGACAGTTACCGTTGATGATGCTCCTGAAGGCTCAGCTGGCATTCTTGATCCAAATTGTAACAGCGGAAACTTTACACTTGCCGGTACTCTTACCAAGGGTACTGGTGTTTGGACATCTGATAATATCTCTGTTATCTTTGCAGACGCCACAAACCCTACTACCACCATAACAGGTGTGCCACTAAATGAGACTGCCACACTTACATGGACCGTAAGTAACGGTGTTTGCCCGGATGCGGTATCTGCCGTTCGGGCAATCAATAATGATTGCACAGATCTTACAGCCGTAATTGGCGGTGTTGGTAATATTTGTGCCGGTCGTACTCTTAGATACAAAATAACAATTACAAACGGTTCTACTCTTGCCGCTAACAATGTGGTTGTTAAATACACAAAACCAGATGGAACCTCTGCCACTGAGATATTCAATTCAATAGCTCCTGGTGCTTCAGAGGTTATTAATGACACGTACTCATCAGCTGCATCTACAGTTATATCCCCAAAGGAGATATCAGTAACTGCCCAGAAGGAAGGTGGAGACCTTATAAGAGTTTCCAAGCGTTTCTGGGTTAACCCATTGCCAGAGGATCAGACAATTACTGCATCTGCTCTTTCATATTGCGAAGGTAGCAATGTTAAGATAGGTCTGGCTGGCTCCCAGAATGGTATTAACTATACACTATACAGGGGTAACGGAGTTGAAGCAGCCACTATGTCAGGCACAGGTTTTTCATTTGAATTTGCTGGCAACTATACAGCAGACACATATACAGTAAAGGCTGTTGACCCTGCCACATCTTGCAATATTGATATTTCAGGCAGTCTTGAAATCAAGGAGAACCAGCTTCCAAGTGTAACCCTTGCTACAACAAACAATACTAGTTGTGCTGCTCCATTAAACGGTTCATATACAATTACCGCAAGTAACGGTAGGGCTCCATATACCTATTCAAGTGACGGAGGCGCCACATATTCAACCCAAAATGAATTCACAGGTTTGCTGTCTCAGTTAAACATTAAGGCACGTGTTAAAGATTATAACGGTTGTGAATCTGCCATTAAAGAGGGTAGTGTTGAGAATAAGGCAGTTCAGCCAGTTATACACAGAGTTACCACTACTAATAACGGTGAGTACTGTGAGGGAGCAACCTCTGATGTTCACATCGTAGTGGCTGGATCTCAGACAGAGTTTAACTACCAGCTCTACAAAGACAACTCTACAACTTCAACACCTCAGCTTGTTCCTGTAGGTAATGCAATATCAGGTACAGGTTCAGAACTTGACTTTGGTGCATTTGAGGCTGGTAAATATTATGTAAAGGCAGAAAGCAAGGTATCAGAGACTTGTGACGCCTTTATGAATGACAACGCGGTTGTGATAACTGAGAATCCTAAACCAGTTCTCACATACAAGGTATATGAGAAGGGTACAACTAAAGAGGTTGTTTCTCCATACGTATTAACATGTGATGTGCCTGAAATGGACATTGTTCTTGACGGTGGTGCTACGTATGAGTGGAATGATGGTGAGACACTGCAGACCAGAACTGTTAGCGAGTCATTCTCTAAGAGTGTATATCCTGTAAGTGACAAGGGCTGCCCAGGAGAGTCTGTAACTATTACAATCACAGTTGAAAAGGAGACTCCAAAAGAGGTTAAGATTGTTACAACTCCAGCAGATGCAGACCTTACACTTACATGTAAGAATCAGGAGTTGACACTCACAGCATCTTCAACTACTGCTAACGTAACCTACAAGTGGAATGACGCTGCTCAGACAGAAGGCCCGGTACTTAAGGTTTCAGACATCTCAACACAGGCAACCTACAAGGTTACTGTTACAGCAGCTAACGGTTGTACAAGTGAGTCTGATGTAGAAATCAAGGAGAACAAGAACAAACCAGTTGTAAGCGTGGCCAGCAAGGATGAGACAGGTGCAGAAAACACATTACTCAACTGTACACATCCAGAGCTTACACTTACAGCTTCTGTAAGCAACACTCAGGTTGTAGGTAACTGCACATACGAGTGGTCAACTCTCAGTCAGGCTTCCTACTCAACTGACAATCCAATCACTGTTACAAGTGCTAATGTATACAGCGTGGTTGCCACTGGTGAGAACGGTTGTGCAAGTGAGAAGGTTAATAAGGTTATAAATGAAGACTTTAGAAAACCGGAGATTATAACTGATCCTGTAGTTGTATGTATGCCGGCTACAGTTGATATAAGCACCGCTGTTTCAAGTCGCTCTAAGTTTGATGAGATATTCTTCTATGAAACTTCTAGCGCTACGGTTCCTATGGCATCTACAATTGTAGAGGTTTCTGAAACAACTACATACTATGCTCAGGCTGTAGGTCTTGATGGCAACGGTTGTATAAGTGAATACGAGCCAAATCAGCCGTATAATCCTATAGTTATATCAGAGAGAAGACTTGCTGACACTCCTACAGTGGTTCCTTACGATGAGTGCCCTGTTCCTGGCAAGAAGAGCATGAGGGATCTTGTTACATCTGACAAGACAAACCTGAAGTTCTATGACAGCATAGAGGGTGGTAGTGAGGTTAGCGATATGTTTGACGCTGCTACAGAAAACAGCGAATATACATACTATGTATCTAACACTACTAAGGACCAGTGCGAGAGTGAACGTGCTGAAATCAACATCCACGTAGACGGTACAATTGACTATGATCTGATAGCAAGTGCTGAAGAAGTGATTGCCGCTCAGGAAGAGGTAACTCTCACAGTAGTTCCTACTAAGGAGAATCGTATTGAGAAATATGTATGGACAAAGAATGGTGTTCAGATGGACATCGACGAGCCTGAAATCACAGACATCCTGTATGTAAACAGCGAGTTTGCGGTAACTGCTTCAGGTAGATGTAACTCTATCACTAAGAAGCAGACTGTAAGAGCCCAGTGGCCAACCGCAATTGTTCCAGACGGTCCTGGACGTAACGGTGAGTTTGCAAGAGGTTGCAATATTACAGTGTTCAACCGCTTCAATGAGAAGGTATTTGAGGGTAATGACGGTTGGGACGGTACACTTAACTGCGCTCTTGCAAAGAAGGGTGTTAAGGCCGATCCAGGCGTTTACTACTACTACATGACATTCCCTGACGGTTCAACTCACAAGGGTATCATTGAGGTAGTGAAGTTTTAAGGTGTAACTTTTAATTGATAATTATATGAAAAAGATATATTGCATTCTATTCTCAGCACTGCTGTATGCAGGATTGGCAACAGCACAGCAGGACTTCACCCTTAGTGAGCAGCTGTTTTCCCGTATAGCGGTGAACCCAGCCGGTACAGGTAACAGCGCCAATGTTAACATTTTTTCTGTTAACAGGTTTCAGTATGCCGGATCAGAAGGCTATCCGTTTACCACGATGTTAAACGTGCACGGATACATAGAGAAGGCAAAGTCTGGTCTAGGTCTTAGCTTCAGCTATGACCGAAGCGGTATTGCCTACCATCAGATT
>ONBO01000018.1 GCA_900316125.1 uncultured Bacteroidales bacterium
CCATCTTGACCTGCCACGGTTTATATTGTCTATATAGCCGTCTATAATCACTATAGAGTTGTCAACTATCATTCCCAGCACAAATATAAGCGCTGCAAGGGTTACAGTGTTGAGTTCTATCTTAAACACATACATAAGCAGCAGGCTTATGGCTGTGCAGATAGGAATACCTGAACTTGCCACCAACGCTGAGCGTATGGGGAAGAGCAGCAGCATTACAAATATCACTATGACTATTGATGTGAGCAAATCTCCAAGGAAACTTCTTACAGACTCGTCAACCACCTTGGGCTGGTCTGTAATGCGGTTTATTATAACAGAACCTGGCAGTTGCTCGCGGAACGGTTCAAGCACCTTGTCCACATCTTTGCCAAACGCCACTATATTGCTTCCCGGGCGTACCTCAAGTGACATCAGTACTGTGTTCTGTCCGTCCTTTACCACATAGTTTGACGGCATGGGGTAGTGGCGCTCTATCACTGCTATGTCCTTCAGGCGCACCACATGTCCGCTTGGGTCTGTATATACAATCTGCTGTTCTAACTCATCTTCTCCTATGTAACTGTTTTGCAGATGTATAGGTGCTGTCTGTCCGCTTAGATCCGTGCTGCCGGATATTGTGGTGAAACCTTGTGAAAAGAGTCTTGCAAACAGTGTGTTGGAGTTTATTGCATACTGCGCAAGTTTCTCTGGCATAATATATACGCCTATCTGCTCCTTCTGTACTCCCAGTATCTTATAACGTCCAAGAGACTCTATGGTGCAGAGCCTGTCACCAAGCTCATGAGCCATATCCTCAAGCTCACGTGGTGATTTGTCTGCAGACTCCATGGTAAGTAGTATGGATGATGTGTTGCCAAAGTCATCTATAACAGCTACAGCCACCACACCTGCCGGCAGGTTGCGCTTAAAGTCTGTAAGTCCGTGGCGTATCTTTGACCACACTTCATCCTTGTCATCTATATCTTTGGAGAGTTCCACAAAAATGTACGCTATGCCGTCTTCTGAGTAGGAGTATGTTTTGGATTTATCCACCTCCTGAAATGTGAACAGATAGCGCTCAATGGGGCGTGTAAGCTGTTCCTCCACCTGCTCCGATGTGGCGCCTGGGTATACACCTGCAACAACCCCCTGCCTTATGGTGAACTGCGGGAACTCATCTTTGTTCATGTCATACAAACCGTAAAACCCAAGCACCACAAGCAGAGCCACCACGGCAAATATTATGCCGTGTGTACGCATCGCCGCAGCTATTATACCGCTTTCTCTCTTCAAGTTGCTCTAATTGTTTTGTTATTTGGTGCAGATGCTTACCTGTCCGCCTTCATATACCTTCTGCCTGCCGTCTATTATTACAGAATCACCTGCGGCAAGCCCGTCTGTAACTGTAATTCCATTAGGGACAAACGCTCCCACAGTTACTCTGCGGCGTGTGGATTTGCCATTCTCCACGCACCATACATACCTGCCGTCTGGCATAAGCTGTACGGCTTGATAGGGAATCACTATGTTATCGCTGCTGACGTTAGTGTGTATAGACGCCTTGCATACCATGCCGGTTAGCAGAGAGCCGTCCTTGTTCAGTAGTTCCACCATTACGGGGTATGTGTGTGATAGATTGTCTGAATCCGCCCACTTACGTACCACCATGCCTTTTACAGCCTTTCCGTTTAACGGAAGTACTTGTACGTCAACTTTCTGTCCTACCTGTATATGGGATATGTCATTCTCTGGGATGTCAAGCTTCACAAGCATGGTGTCTGTGCTTATAATGCGCATAACTCCTTGAGATGGAAGAAGATGGCTTCCTACGCCCATAGTTGTGGAACTTACCACTCCGTTGAACGGAGAGTAGAGTGTGCAGTCCTCCAGGTTCTTGCGGGCTATTTGCGCCATAGAGCTTGCCTGCTGCAGCTTGGTCTCCATCTCCACCCACTTTACATCTGAGAGCGCACCGCTGTCATGCACCACCTTAAGGCGGGCATAGCCGTCTTTTGCCTGTGCCAGTGCCGCTTCGGCGCTTTTGAGAGCGTTAAGAGGCTGTGTCTGATCTACGGTGGCAAGTTTTTGTCCCTTTCTAACCTTCTCACCCTCTTTGACATAGAGTTTTATCAGCTTGCCTCCAGTCTGGAAACTTAGTAGGGCTGAGCGGTTCTCAGTAAGGACTCCTGAGTAGTTCTGAACAGATTCTCCACTGCCAGCCTCTGCAATAACAGATACTGTGACCTTAACAGGCTCTTTCTCTGCCTTACTCCCCAGTTCTGTGGTGCATGCTGTTAGCAGGGTGGTGGCTATAAGTGTAATGTATGTAGTAAAATTTCTCATTTATTCTTTGTTTCGGGTGCCCATTGTAAGTATCTCGTCCGATGATATTTTACCTAACACTGTGCCGTCACTGTCATATACAGAACCTTTGCATCTGCGTTTTATAAGCAGTGTGCCGTCTGTCATCTTGCCTTTGCCAACAGCGTCGTACTCAAGATAGTAGGTGGTTTCTCCTATAGGCACTTGAAGCCTTTTTGATTTGGAGTTCAGATACAGGGAGTCTCCCTTTGCTGTGCCGCGTAGGTAATAAATCTCACCTACTATGGGGCGGAACATAAGAAGCACGCTGTCACCACCGTTTTTGGCAATGGTAAGCTGGCCGGTCTCCTCCTCATCAACAACTGTTATACCTCTAAAATAGATGCACCCTGATGTGCGGTAGCTGTAGCTGCCACGGAAAAGGTCAGGACCACTGCATGACGCCAGAAAAGCCAAAACAGGTATGGCTACAAATAATAGCTTGTGTCTCATTTGGTAAATAGTCAAAAAAACGTTGCCCTTTGGGGAGCAACGTTTTTTTTAATTAAGATGTTTGTTATTAGAACCAGCGAACATAGCAGAAGTCCTGACGGTGTGGCAGGTCTGCGTTCTTTGGGAACAGACGGAATGCAATTTTGAATGAACCGCTGCTCTTAGGTACATTTGCAAGCTGGTATGTAACCTTGGTGCCTTCAACCTTAGTCTGCTTGAACTCAAGTACGCGGAACAGTTTGTCTGCACCGTCAACCATCTGGGTTGATACGTACTCAATGCCAAAGCTGTTAACCAGTTCAGGATCTTTCACGTCAATGGTGACTGTAGCTTCATACTTGGCGTTAGAAGAAGCAGTAGAGAGTGTGTCAGAGAGTTTGAGCTCTCCTATCTCAACCTGATCCCATACGCTAGCAACTTTCTCTTTCCATGCAACTATCTCTTTTGCCTTAGCATAGTTGTTAGCCTTGAGAGCCTTGCCACGTTTGCCCTGTTTGCTGTAGAAACGGTCAATATAGTCATCAAGCATACGCTTGGTGGTATATGTTGGGGTAATCTTTGCAAATGAGTTCTTTATGAACTGAATCCAACGTGGTGAATAGCCTGCTGAGTTTGTTTCATAGAAGAGTGGTACAATCTCGTTCTCAAGCATTGAGTAGATTGTGGCAGCGTCAAGCTGATCCTGATTTGGCTGATAGGTGTAGGTGCGCTTGTCTGTAAGTGCCCAGCCTGCGCCCTTCTTGTAGCCTTCATACCACCATCCGTCAAGAACTGAGAAGTTAAGTACACCGTTCATCTGAGCCTTCTCACCAGATGTACCTGATGCCTCAAGAGGACGTGTAGGTGTGTTCAACCAGATATCAACACCAGAGATGAGGCGTTTTGCAAGAGCCATATCGTAGTTCTCAAGGAAGATGATCTTGCCAAGGAACTCTGGACGGCGTGAAATCTCAATAATGTTCTGGATAAGTTTCTGACCACCAGCATCAGCTGGGTGAGCCTTACCTGTGAATATGAACTGTACAGGGCATGTTGGGTTGTTAACAATCTTCTCAAGACGCTCAAGGTCTGTGAAAAGAAGGTGAGCACGCTTGTAGGTTGCGAAACGACGACCAAAGCCTATTGTAAGGGCGTTAGGATTAATCTTGCCCAGAATCTTAACAATACGTGATGGGTCCCCCTGATTCTGCAGCCAGCTCTGAGCGAATCTTGTCTTGATATACTCAATAAGGTTGCTCTTGAGGCTTTGGCGTATCTTCCAAATTTCCTCATCAGGTACATTATATATAGGCTCCCAGTTTGCCAGATTAGACTGGTCTGCAAGGAACTTGTCTCCAAAGTACTTTCTGTGAAGCTCTTTCCACTCCTTGGTAGCCCAAGTTGGGTAGTGTACACCGTTGGTAACCCAGCTTACGTGAAGCTCTTCTGGGAAGTAGCCGTCCCAAATCTTCTTAAACATATTCTGTGAAACCTTGCCGTGGAGCCAGCTTACACCGTTAACCTCCTGACATGTGTTGCAAGCGAATACTGTTACTGAGAACTTCTCTGTAAGGTCACCTGGAACCTCACGTCCCATATTCATAAAGTCTGACCATGAGAGACCGAGCTGGTTAGCATACTCATTCATGTAGTGCTGGAACATCTGCTCGTCAAACTTGTCATGACCTGCAGGAACAGGAGTGTGAGTTGTGAAGAGACCTGAAGCACGTACAACCTCGAGAGCCTCGTTGAAGTTCAGGCCCTTGCCGTGCATAAGGTCAAGAAGACGCTGTACGTTAAGGAATGCTGCGTGACCCTCATTGCAGTGGTAGATATCTTTCTCAATACCAAGTGCGTTGAGAGCGTAGATACCACCAATACCAAGAAGTATCTCCTGTTTCAGACGGTGCTCATTGTCACCACCATAGAGGTGATATGTAAGAGTTCTGTCCTGCTCGCTGTTCTGCTCTACATCGGTGTCAAGAAGGATAAGCTGTACGCGTCCTACATTTACACGCCAAAGGTTTGCAATAACATTGCGTCCTGGATATGGAACAGAAATTGTTACAGGTTGTCCGTTCTTGTCTATAATCTGTTCAATTGGTAGTGTGTCAAAAATCTGTGCGTCATAAACAGCAATCTGCTCTCCATTCATTGAGAGAGACTGTGTAAAGTAGCCGTATCTGTAAAGGAAACCAACTGCAACCATGTCAACGGCGCAGTCACTTGCCTCTTTCAAGTAGTCACCGGCAAGAACGCCAAGACCACCAGAGTAGATTTTAATTACGGATGTAAGACCGTACTCCATAGAGAAGTATGCTACAGATGGAACAGTCTTTACAGGCTTAACTGCCATATAAGCCTTGAAGTGAGCGTAAACCTCCTCAAGCTTAGCCATAAATACGGTGTTCTTTGCAAGAAGAGCGTAATCCTCAGCTTTAAGCTTTTGCAGAAGAAGTACAGGGTTGCCTGCGCACTCCACCCAAAGTTGTGGGTTCATCTCTGTGAAAAGATCAATTGCCTCATCGTTCCAAACCCACCACAGGTTCTTGCTAAGCTCCATAAGTTTCTGGAACTCTTTTGGCACCTCAAATTTCACTGTTACTGGACGCCAATTAGGGTAATTGGCATTGCTAACTTGTAGTTTCATTTTGCTATATTAGGTTATTTGTGATTAAAATTCTTGATTTTCAGACGTGATTTTCCAATCAAATCGTAGCCGCAAAGATAAAAAGTTTTGCGTTATGTATCAAATGTTTTTTGACAAATGTTAAAAAAATATTTTCTTCTTTTTGTTGATTATCAGCACTTTTAGCTTGCAATCGTTTTAGCGGAGCCTCTTTTTGTGGTTACAATCCTGTTACATTTTCCGCTCTTACTGAAAATTCACAGCCGCAGTATGTCTGGTTGTAAAAACCGTTCTCTTTGAGCAGTTCGCTACGTCTTTGCTGCAGACCTCCCTTGCGCCAATTTCTGTCCCAGAAACTGACAGAGGAATAAGGTTCCACTGCCTTCATGCCGGCTTCGTTTATTTGCTCAATGTTTTTCCACCTTGATGACGCCAGAGTAGTGGCTATGGTGTCGAACCCTTTCTCTGCAGCCTCTTGCGCCGTGCGTCTCAACCGCTGATAGAAGCAGATGGAGCAGCGAGCCCCTCTCTCCTTGTCTTTTTCATGACCATTTACACACTCAAGCCACTCGTTGTGATTGTAGTCAGCATCTATTACTTCAATCCCAAGTTTTTCAGCATAACCTGTCAGCTCCCTTTTGCGTTTTTCATACTCCTCCATTGGGTGTATGTTAGGGTTGTAGAAAAAGAGAACGGGCTTATGTCCGTTCTGTAATAGCCACTCCAGAATGGGGGCTGAGCATGGAGCGCAGCAGCAGTGCAGGAGTAGTCTCATTTTATGCCGTTTCTTTTTAGAAGAGCGTCAACAGTAGGCTCCTTTCCTCTGAACTTGAGGTACAGCTGTTTAGGATGGACTGTGCCGCCTGCCTGTAGCAGTGCTTTGAATTTGCCGGCAGTCTCCGGGTTAAGAACGCCTGTCTCTTTGAAGAGGCTGAACGCATCAGCGTCAAGCACTTCCGCCCATTTATAACCGTAGTATCCTGCGGCGTAGCCTCCTGAGAATATGTGGCCGAACTGAGTGCTTGTGCATGTGCCGTCCACTGTTGGCAGCACTGTGGTCTTGCTGCACGCCTGGCGTTCAAATTTCTCCACTGTTACACTGTCTGATGGAACCCAAGGCTCTGAGATAGTATGCCATGCCATATCCAGATAGCCAAAGTTAAGCTGGCGCACACATGCGTATGCCACATGGTAGTTCTCGCTTTCCTTAAGTTTGCGTATCAGCTCATCGGGTATCTTCTCTCCTGTCTTATAGTGTATTGCTACGTCATCAAGGAAACACTTCTCGTATGCAAAGTTCTCCATTATCTGCGATGGCAGCTCTACAAAATCCCTGTAAACATTTGTGCCGCTGTGTGAAGCGTACTTTGTATTTGCAAGCATTCCGTGAAGAGAGTGCCCAAACTCATGCAGAAGTGTGGTAACCTCACTGAAAGAGAGTAGGGATGGAGTACTGTCTGTAGGTATGCTGAAGTTTGTGACAATGGATATGTAAGGGCGTATGTTCCTGCCATCCTTTATGCGCTGGCCTCGGAACTCGGTCATCCACGCGCCGCCCTGCTTTGAGGAGCGAGGGAAAAAGTCTGCGTAGAATGTGGCCACATAGTTCCCGTCAGCGTCAGTCACGTCATAAACCTCCACGTCTTTGTGGTACTTGTCAATGGAGTTGTTCAGTGTAAACTTGAGTCCGTACAGTTTGCCAGCCAGGTTGAAAACGCCTTTCTTCACTCTGTCAAGTTCAAAGTAGGGTTTTAACATGCCCTCGTTGATGTTGTACTTCTCCTCTTGCAGTTTCTCGCTGTAATACGCCCAGTCCCAAGGTTCTATCTTGAAGCCAGCGTAGTTGTTCAGTTCATCAACCTCCTTGCGCGCCACAGGCATATAGTTGCTGTAGAGGTCATCAAGCAGCTTGTATACGTTCTCAGTGTTCTCAGCCATGGTGCGCTCCAGCTTGTAGTCTGCAAAAGTCTTGCGTCCCATAATCTGAGCCAGCTCAAGGCGTTTGTTCACAATGTCACGCACTATTGCATTGTTGTCATTGTCACCTCCGCGGTTGCCTTTGCTGTTATATGCAATATATAGTTTTTTGCGCAGCTCGCGGTTGTCTGCAAACTTCATGAATGCGGAGTAGCTTGGCATACTCAGGTTAAACAGGTAACCCTCTTTGCCTGCCTCCTTAGCCCTCTGCGATGCGGCGTCAAGCACATATTCAGGCAGGCCTGCAATCTCCTCAGGCTTTGTGAGTGTCATGGAGAAAGAGTTGGTCTCTTTAAGAACGTTCTGCCCGTACTGAAGCGTGAGAGAACTCAGCGCGGTTGTTATTGAGTCCATGCGCGCCTTATCCTCCTTGCTGAGGTTTGCACCTGAACGTACAAATGATATGTATGTGTCCTCCAAAACTTTGCGGTCTTCCGTGTCAAGATTGAGAGAGTCACGCTGCTCATACACCGCCTTTACTCTTTTGAAGAGCTCCTCATTAAGCATGATCTCATTGTTCTTCTGAGTGAGGATAGGACTGTATTTGGCTGCAAGTGAGTCAAGTGCGTCGCTGGTTTCAGCCTCAGTCATATTGAACAGTATGTTGCACACTCGGTTAAGAGTCTCGTCTGAGTACTCAAGCGCAAGAATAGTGTTTTCAAATGTAGGAGCCTCAGTATTGGCCGTTATTGCGGCTATATTTTCATCCTGCTCCTTCAGCCCTGCTTCAAACGCCTCTTCATAGTGGTGAGGCTTTATATCGGAGAACCTGATAAAGCCATCTTCCAAAATTGGATTCATCTCTGCATTCATAATTGTTGATATCGTCAAAAATATTGATAAGAATCTTATTTTCATACATTAAGCCTGTTAACGTTATCCACGCCTTTAACCTTTCTCAGCTCGCTGCACATTGTCTTTATGTCATTTAAGTGCTTTACGTATACATTAAGGCGCGCCTTAAATATCTCGCCGTTTGTCTCCACCTGCACATTCTCTATATTAGCGTCAATGCTGTCCGATATAACTGTCACAATGTCAAGCAGCATGCGCTTGCGGTCAATTCCCTTAATCTCTATGAGAGATGTGAACACCTTCTCCTGCTCGTTGTTCCATTCTGCGGGTACTATGGTGTAGCCATCCTCCAGCTGCTGCATCTTGGCGTTCTGGCAGCTTCTCTTATGTACGGAGATGTTTCCATCAGGGTCTTTTATGCCCACAATCTCATCACCTGGGATAGGCTGGCAGCATTTGGCTATTGTGTGATGGCTGCTCACAGATGTCTTCTCTTCATCACTCTTGCTCTTGCCAAAGCCAAAGAATGACGGCACCCACTTAGGTATGAACCTCGATGTCTGCCTCTCCTCCTCTTTCTTCTTTTCAGGTTCAGACTGAGTTCGGTTCTGCGCTCTCAGGGCGGCGTTAATCTTATCCTTTGCGTGAGATGTGGTGGCGTAGCCAATCCATTCAGGTTTAGGAGTTTGGTTCTCAGCGGTAAGAATCTCTATCTGGTCACCACTGTGTATCTTATAGTTGAGAGGCACCAATTTGTTGTTCACCTTGGCGCCAATGGCGTGCATGCCTATGTCTGTGTGAATTATAAATGCAAAATCAAGAGCGGTGCAGTGTGCTGGCACTGACATGATGTCACCCTTGGGTGTGAACACAAAAAACTCAGACTCATACTGTGAGAGCTTGAATGTGTCAAGGAACTTCATTGCGTTGGAGTCAGGACTCTTTAGCAGGTCATTGACCGTATTGAGCCACTCCTCAATCTTTGACTCGCTGTTCGTATAGTCCTTCTTGTAGTTCCAGTGAGCAGCCAGACCCTTCTCAGCTATATCATCCATACGCCGGCTGCGTATCTGAACCTCAATCCAGTAGCCTTCCGGTCCCATGACAGTAACGTGCAGAGCCTCGTATCCGCTTGATTTAGGGTTGCTTAGCCAGTCTCGCGTGCGGTTAGGGTGCGGTTTATAGATGTTTGTTATAACATTGTATATCTTCCAGCACTCCAGTTTCTCATCCTCGCCTTCACGCGGGTCAAACACCACGCGGGAGCCAAGTATGTCATAAACCTCCTCAAAAGGGATTTGCTTGGCCTGCATCTTCTTGAAAATGGAGTGAGGTGATTTAACCCTCTTCTTTATCTCAAAATTATAGCCCATATCAGTGAGTTTCTGCGTGATAGGGGCTACAAATTTGTTGTACTGCTCAATGCGGCGGTCAGTCTCTATTTCAAGACGTTTCTGAATGAAGTCATATTCTGCAGGGTTGTTGTACTTGAAACACAGGTTCTCAAGTTCAGCCTTTATGGAGAATAGTCCGAGCCTGTGCGCTAGAGGAGCGTAGATGTATTCAGTCTCATTTGCAATCTTGAACTGCATGTTGGTAGGCTGCTGTTCAAGGCATCTCATATTGTGCAGGCGGTCAGCAATCTTAATCAGTATGACCCTGATATCCTCTGACATGGAGATTACCAGTTTGCCAATGTTCTCCTGCTGCTCCTGCGCCTTTTCTCCAAAAATGCCGCCTGAAATCTTCTCCATGCCGGCAACCAGCGATGCCACCTTAGACCCAAAGAGATTCTCTATGTCCTCAATGGTGTAGTCTGTGTCTTCCGTAACGTCATGGAGTAGTGCGGCGCATATTGAAGTGGATCCCAGCCCAATCTCCTTGCAGCATATATGCGCAACCTCTACAGGGTGGAATATATAAGGTTCGCCGGAAATACGCCTGATTCCGGCATGAGCCTTTTTTGCAAAATTATAAGCTTTGGTTATTACGTCACTCTTTTTGCTGTGACGTGACGCCATATAGTCATCAATCAAGAGCTGAAAAGCCTTTTCTATCTGCTCGTTTTCAACCCTCTCTCTCTCTTCAATCTTCATTAAGGTCTAAATCTTTTTCTTTCTGGCGAACAAGCGTTTGCCAATGGCGCTGCCAATCTGGAAATATGCAGACGGGTGCGACAGTAAAGTGCTTAAAGAGAATATCTTGCTGATTGAATCCTTTATAAGTACAGGTATTGATAGCTGGTGCCTCAGGTGCTTTTTAGCCCTGTAGAAACTCTTCTCAAGCTTTTGCTCTTTCTTGTCGACAAGCTTGCTGAGCCTCTTTTTCTCCTGCTCCAGTTCATCAAGATTTGTTATTCTGTTAAGATTCATTGCTTACATTCTCCTTCTTAGTTGCGTTGTTGTTCTCAGTCTCAGCGTCATCGTCAGCATAGAGAATTGCACTCAGCTGAGTGACTAAAGGATTTATAATAAGAGGCTTGCGTAGTAAGAATAGAATTGCTGCAAGTATAACGTACAGTAACCCGAACAAGCAGAACCCGAGTGTCAGCCCGCCAAGCACCGGCTTTAGCGCGTAAATGACAGCCAGAGAGAAATAGATGGTGGCGCCAAGGACTAAAACGGTGAGGACAATGACCATCACTATAAGCCCTAAAATCTGGGAGCTCTTGTCAAGAAACTCCAGCTTTAAGAGCTTATAGCGTAGCTGAGTGTACTCTTTGGCCTCAGTAAGAAGCTGCTGATATTCGTTATCCATGGCTTAGGCCTCTTCTTCCTCCTCCTGCTCCTTAATAGACTCGTCAATGGCCACCTCTATGTCAGACATGTCAGTGATTTCATTAATCTTAGCCTTTACACGGGCTATGATGTCCTCAAACTTATCTTTAGAGATGCCCTTTTCCTGAAGCAGGTTAATTATAGCAGCTCTTGTCTTGTCGCCTTTGTCAGATGTCATGAATGCTGTTGCTGCGGCTCCTGCGGCTATACCGCAGATAAATGCCAAAATGTTTGATGCTCTCATAATTAGTCAAATTTTAGTTCTACAAATATAAGGCTATTTTTTATTATCTCCAAGCCTTATGCGCACAATTCATCTAATTTGCTCCAAAGCGAACTCCTTAGCGCACGCAACCCTGCGGCTCTTTCCTTTCCTCTTGCAAAAAGCGTGCCGAACTTGAAACGTATGAGACTTAGGTATTTACGGGCGTATTCGTGGTAACTCCATGCGTATATGAGCAGCCATGGCTGCAAAATAAAGTGCAAAGTGGCGGTCATCCATCCCAGATAGATAAACTCCAATATAAACACGGCGATGTATAGAATAGGTGCTGTCACCAGTGAACTTATCACAATCTGAACCCCGCCCTTGAACATCACAAACGGCCCGCCTATTTTGTCCATCTTTTTGCAAAGCGGTATAGGCGCCAGCAGTATCAGAATGTTTGGTATTAGAGTGTATAGGAACACTGGCAGCAGGCATAGCAAGGTTATTCCGTGGAGAATAATCCACAACGGGGAGTCATTGTTACGCAGCACCCAGTCACGTATGCCAGCGTTATAGGTCTTGCTCTTAAGTTCAAGAGCGCTTGCAAATACATCCTTCAGCTTCTCAGGTTCAGATGCGGCACGCTCTTCAATGGTGCGGCAAAGTTGCATATCAGAGTCCAATTTGTCTGGCAGATATTTTGGGTCAAGCCCTCTCTGTGCGGCATATTTGACACCGTATGTATTGCGTATGTAATCTATAGCCTCGTAGTTCTCTTCGCTCTGTATGTCAAGCATAACGGAGCGGATGCTCTCACGCACCAGAGCGTTCACTTGGCGTTGGGCGGTTCTAGGTTTTGTCTTGTAGAGCTCATAGAATGGCTGTAGGCTCACAGCAGGGGCTATGCGCACAAGGCAGTTGCGGCGGAAACGGTGATAGTTGTCATAGTGTATGGCAATTGGCAGTATCTTTACCTCTTTTTCAAAATTCTGACGTTCAGCTGCTTGGAACGCCATACGTAGGTATCCTAGAGAAAACTCGCCAAGGTAGTGGCGGGTCTGGTTTGTGGCCTCCGGGAATATGCCCACCCATTCATTGTTGAACAGTTTCTCCTCCACCTGGTCAAACTCAGTGAAGTTCTTGCCAAGGCTCTCCTCCCCGTCTGTGCGCATACGGTATGCCGGTATCACGTGAATGGAGCGAAAGAAATAGTTGAGGAACTTATTCTCAAAAAGCCCGCCTCTTGCAAACAGGTTCACAGTGCGGTCGGCAAAGGCGAATTCAATGGCAAGCGGGTCATTAATCGCATTTTGATGACACGATGCCACCACCACAGCCTCGTTTTGCTGAGGCATGTTCTCTTTACCTTCCACAAAAAAGTTTTTGTAGTATATCCTGTTGTGGATAAATTCAATGTAATGAAAAAGCCAGCGGAAAGACATAAACAGTTGATAGTTGAAAGTTTATATAATTATTTTTCATCTGAATTGAACCCATAAGTGTCCCCGTAGAAAAACCGTAGTGATTGGAACCTGCGACGTCTGTTTGAGCGTAGCGAGTTTAGGAGTAGGTGAACATTAACAGGTTTTTCAAGGGAAATAGACCACGCCCTGGGTGAAATGCAGATGAAAAATCAATTAATAACGCTGCAAATGTAATACAAAATGAGGGATTGTTCAAATTTTTTTGGAAGAGCGAACATTAATCATTATTTTTGTAGTTTGAAAAGACAAAACCAATATGATGAGAACAGTAAGACTTATTGCGTGTATTGTGTTGGCGTGCGGATTTTTTGTGCCCGCCAGTGGTCAGGGTTATATGGCCACCAAATTAAAGATAGACTCAATTAAACCGTATACCTTCCATGGCTCCGCTTTTGTAGGCGGTAAGGTTGAGCAGACAGACTGTTTCACAGTGCAGGTTGAGGGCGGACTTGAATGTATGGTCCCGTTCAAGAAACATAAACTCAGGTTTGCCGGTAAAATGAGTTTCAATACCTATAACACCTTCGATAATGGCAACAGAGGTTATTGCTATTTGGCAGGAGATTTCTACCAGTATCACATCGATGATGCATTAGGTATAAGAGAAAAAAACAAATTCTTCTTTACGGCATTGGGTGGCGCGCAGTATGATTTTTGTCGTGATATGCATTGCCGTATTTTTACAGGTATGATGGTTACATTCCAGCCGTTAAGGAAGCATCCGCACTTGTGCTTGGAGCCAGGCTTTGGTTTCTTAATGGATTTCTCATATTGGAATGCACTTGCGGGTTCTGACCGTGCAAGCCTTCTTAAGTTTTACAACCAGCCGGAAAATGTAGGCGTACAGTCTTACTTAGGCATTGGCCCGGACGGATATGTCTGGCAGCAGGATCCTAGTATAGTGGGCTCGGTTAATTTCCTGGGTGAGTGGGACAGAATTGCATTCAATCTATATGTAATGGTTTCGCAGCCTGTAACCCCTACATTTGAAGCTGACAGATATGAGGAGGAGCTTCCTGATGTGTTTAAGAATTTCTTTAACACAAAGTGGCTGCCGCTTGTGACTATTGACGGTTCCATAATGGTAAAAATTTACAAGATGCTCTCTTTCAAGATTAACTGTGAGTTCCTATGGGACGGTGGCCAGCTTCCAAGCGAGCGTCACATGGTGGATTTTGAAGGTACGCAGGTTCCAATTGGAGCACGTAATATGAGGTATTGTTTCACTGGAGGATTAAATATTCAATGGTAGGTTCTGAACAGAAAAAATTTTCAGTGCGTGTGACGGAGGATGCTCCGCTTATGGAGTTTCTGGAGAAGAAACTGAGCGGTTACAGCCGTAACACAATCAAGGCGCTTATAAAGCACCGCCAGCTGCTTCTTGACGGGCATACGGTGCTAACTCGTCATGACTATCCTCTAAAGAAGGGTGGCGTTGTGGATGTGTTGAGCTCTGCACAAAGCGTGGCGTCGGGGTTGAACCATCCCAAACTGAGCATAATATTTGAAGACGAGCATATAATTGTGGTGGAGAAGAAGGAGGGGCTGCTCTCTGTGAAAACTCCGAACACACCTGAGGAGTCTGCCACACACCTTCTTAACCAGTATCTGAGACCACAAGGACGAGACCACTACATATACGTGGTGCATCGTCTTGACCGCGAGACCTCTGGTGTGATGATGTTTGCAAAGAGCAAGGAGGTGCAGCAGACACTGCGTGACAACTGGAAGAAGTATGTGACGGAACGCAGCTATGTGGCTATAGTTGACGGAGTTATAGAGCAAAAGAAGGGCAGGATAGAGTCATATCTTACAGAAGATATAAAGAAGGTAATGCACTCATCGCCTGTTGATAACGGCGGTCAGCTTGCCATCACAAACTATACAGTAATAAGTACAAACGGACGCGAGAGCCTTGTAAGGCTTAACCTGGAGACAGGGCGTAAGAACCAGATACGTGTGCAGTTGCAGAGTATTGAGCATCCTGTAGCCGGCGATGTGAAGTACGGCAGCCGTAACAGCCGTTACGGGCGCCTCTGCCTGCATGCAGAGACACTACGTTTCAAACATCCTGTAACAGGCAAGCCCATGGCGTTCAGCGTTCCCGTTCCATTCAAGTTGAGTTGAGAGTTGATAATTGAGAGTTGATGCGGAGGGCAATAATTAAAAATTATGAAGCATCAACGGTTTTTATGTTGAGACTATAAATGTGTGAATATGAATTGTAGAATATTAATATGTACTTTAATGGCTGCATCGCTGTGCGCGATGGCGGCGGAGCCAGAGTACAGGGTAAAAAGCTACCCTGACGGAGGCGTGCAGTATGACGGATATTTCATAGGTGACCAACCTGTGGAAATAACAAGGTATTACCAGAACAGCAGAATCCAGTCTGTGCAGAAATTCAACCCTGACGGGAGCTCCACCATAAATATTTACTCAGAGGGTGCCACACCGTTTGCTGTGGGTGCGTATGACAAAGAGAAACGTCGCACAGGCCACTGGGATTTCTATGCAGACGGAGGCAAGACCATCATGAAGATTGATTACAAGGAGGGGAAGAAGGATGGAACTACAGTGCTCTATTTTAAGGATGGCGCCATTATGGACAGTATCAGCTATAAGGCTGACAAACTTGACGGTGAGCGTACACAGTTTTTTCAAAATGGTAGAAAACTTGCAGTCATAAACTATAAAGACGGAGTGCCTGACGGTAGTTACATATCATATTTTGATGATGGCTCCGTTGACCGTAGCGGAAGTTACAAAGATGGGCAGCGTGACGGTGAATGGCTCTTCTACAAGGCAGACGGCACAGTGGAGGAGTATAAGTTCAAAAACGGCAAATGTAAGAAGTATGACGATATGCTCCGTAAGGAGAATCGTGACAGTGAGACGGACCCACATATTCCAGAACCCACAATAGAGAATCTCTGATGCGGCAGTCAATCTCCCTAAGGCAACTTAACCAGATGGTCAGTCAGGCTGTGGCCTGTTCATTTACAGAGGGCGTCTGGGTTGTGGCGGAGATAAACAGCATGCAGGACCGTGGCCACTGTTATCTGGAACTTATAGAAAAAGACCCCGATACAGACACTGTAACGGCAAAAGCATCCGCCACAATATGGCGGAATGTCTTCATAAAACTGAGAATGGATTTCTTTAAGGCCACGGGCGTTCAGCTCGCCTCTGGTATGAAGGTGCTTGTCCTGGCCCGCCCTACATTTCATCCTCAGTACGGCTACTCCCTCAATATCACCGATATAGACCCTACATACACTGTTGGAGAAGCGGCTCTGAAACGTGCGGCTGTCATTAAACAGCTGAAGGATGAGGGCGTGTATGACCTTAACAGGCAGCAGACACTCCCCATGCTGATAAAGCGTATAGCCGTAATATCATCACCGCTTGCCGCAGGGTATGGTGATTTTATGAACCAGCTTGGCGCCAACCAGTACGGGTACGTCTATAGTGTGACTCTATATGAGGCCATAATGCAGGGAGAGGGGGCTGAAACCTCCATAATTGAGGCGCTTGACCGTATTGCCGCAGAGACTGAAAAATTTGATGCTGTGGTGATTGTGAGAGGTGGCGGCGCAGTGTCAGACCTAAGCTGCTATGACCGTTATGGCGTGGCGGCCTGTGTGGCCCAGTTCCCGTTACCGGTGCTTACTGGCATAGGTCATGACCGTGATGTCTCTGTGGTTGACGAGGTGGCTTGTGTGCATCTGAAGACCCCTACAGCGGTGGCTTCATTCATAATAGAGAGTACTTTCAGCGTCCATCAGAGGCTCACCGATGTGCTGCTCCAGCTAAATGAATCAGTAAGACTCTACATACAGAACCACACCCAGAAGATAGACTCCCTCAGTAGTAGTATCGCCTCAAACTCCCATCTCTGCCTTGAACGCCATAAAAACAGAGTGGATGTCATAATGGCAGATGTAAGGGCAAGTGTGTCTGCATATCTCACACGGCATCATCACCGTATAGACATGGCCCAGCAGGTGATAGAGTTGACATCGCCGCAGAACATACTGAAAAAAGGATATTCCATAACCATGAAAGACGGATTGGTGGCATCAGCCGCCACACTTAAAGCCGGCGATGTTATAGAAACCCGTTTCTCAGACGGTGTAATAAAATCCAGAGTCAACAACTAATTTTCAACTATAATGACTTACGAACAAGCCTTAACCAACCTCGAAAAGATTCTCGCTGACATAAAGAGCGGGGAGATGCCGCTTTCTGAGCTTACAAAGAAGATATCAGAGGCGCAGGAGCTTGCCTCATTTTGCAAGCAGTGCCTGACCAAAACCACTGAAGATGTGGATAAACTCTTGGCTGATAAATAAATTATTTCTACCTTTGTACGTTTAATTAGTTATTATATATGGATGATTCTACACCTAAAAAGAGGCACAAAAAGAGAAACTGGCTTATCCCGCTTTCTATAGTGGCGGTGATAGCAGTAGTAATTTTCCTATTAGGGTCCTACGCAAGCAAGATGCTTTCATCTGTGGTTAAAGACCGTTTGCAGGCCCAGTCAGAGAGCATGCACGGCACCTTTACGTATGGTGAACTTGATGTTAACTTGTGGAGGGCTGCGGTTAATGTGACAGACCTTAACTACAAACTTGACACTACAGGCATAAAACCTAACGGTATTGCCGGTTATGAGATAGGCATACGCAGGGCTGAGTTCGTGTTCCTCAGATACTGGACATATCTGCTGAAGAAGAATGTGGACATAAACAGGGTGGCGCTTTACGATATAACCTCTGACATGAGTATCTATGACATGCCTCCTGCGCAAAAGCATGAGGATGAGGCTTCTAAAGACACTCTGACATCAGGTACTATTGCTGTTTCTCAGAAACTCCTTGAGTTTGTGGCAGCTATAAATGTTGAAAAGGTGGCCGTTAACAACGCCTCTTTCAAACTAAAGAGCACCACCTCCAAACTTGATTTGAGTGTTGACAGTCTCTTCCTTGATGTAGAGAACCTGGGTTATGACTTCTCAGATAACAAACTGCATTATAATGATTCAGTATATATCTGCTCATTGCGCAATCTCTATTTTGTGCAGCCTGACGGCAAATACACTCTTACCGTAAAATCATTTGACACAAAGAATGCCGGGGAGATAAAAATTTCAGGTGTTCACCATGTTTGCAATGTTCCCAAAGAGGAGCTTGCAGAGGTTAACGGTAAGATTCCTGCCGTATGGTCAGATGTAAGCATTAACAGTCTTAAAACTTCAAAAGTAAATATAGTTCGCTCTGTTGTAGAGGGTTATGTAAAACTGGATTCTGTAAATATAGCTGGCGGTTACGCCTCAATCTACAAGGATGACACCTATCCTCCTGTAGTGGTTCAAAGACCGTTCCAGCCTCTGCTTGCCAAGATTACAATACCTCTTGATGTAAGAACTGTCAATGTGGCTTTGGATAAGTTCTCATACACCCAGAAGAGCAAGGGATTCCCTGCATCATCACTGGGTATGAACAATCTGAGCCTCTATATGCACAGAATAAGCAATATAGACAAGAGGGATATGGTTGCGCTTATGTCAACATCGCTTGATGGTGGCGGCGGCTATATGACAATTAACCTCAGACTCCTAAAGGATGACGAGAGCACTTGGCGTTGCCGTGTATTCATTGAAAACTCTAAGATGAGCGCCTTTAATCCGTTTATTGAGAAACTCTCAGGAGCCAACGTAAGCGGTAATCTGAAACGCTTGGAAGGCTACTTTACAGGTGACACCCTTAATGCAAAGGGTGAGTTTGTAATGGAGTATGACAGCCTCGATGCCAAGATACTCAAAGGCAAGTCACCTATACCGCAGCTTAACAAATACGCCAATACAATTAACGGCATAATAAAACTTATGCTGCCTCGCTCTAACCCGTCTAAACCAGATCAGGCGCCTAAGGCGTTTAAGGTTGATGCTAAGAGAAATCTTTACAAACCATATTTTGTCTATATTATCAGTCCTATGTTCTGCGGAATTGAGGAGACTATGCTACAGGGGCTTTTCCTTGCTAAGGAGATACATTCAAGTGAGCATATAAGCATAGGCGGCGGTAAATCAGCCAAGCAGGCGCATAAAGATGCTGTGAAGGCGGAACGTGAGGTGGCGAGAGCGGAGAAGAAAGCCGCTAAAGAGGCAAAGTCAAAATCAAAGAAAAGCAAATAGTTGTCTGTCAAAGATATACATATAGCTGACTATAATTATTCCCTCCCCGATGAGAGAATAGCAAAATATCCTGTGGCTAAACGTGATGAGTCAAAACTTCTTGTCTATAGGGGAGGCGACATAGCCACAAAAGTATTTAAGCAGATACCGGAGGTGCTTGAAAGCGGTACGCTACTGGTATGTAATAATACCAAGGTGATTCAGGCCAGACTCAGGTTTGAAAAAGAGACGGGCGGCAGAGTGGAGATTTTTTGCCTTGACCCGCACGAACCGTCTGATTATCAATTGGCTTTTTCTGTTACAGGCAGGTGCGTGTGGCACTGCATGGTGGGAAATCTGAAAAAGTGGAAAGAGGGCGCACTTAAAAAAGATTGCATAGTGGCAGGTAAACCTGTGGAGCTTAAAGCCGTCAAACTTGGCGGAGTAGGGCTTAACCATACAATAGAGTTCAGTTGGAACGCCCCCGATGTCAGTTTTGCAGAGATACTTGATTCTCTTGGAGAACTTCCAATTCCTCCATATCTTAACAGGAGTACTGAGGAGCGTGACAAAGAGACGTATCAGACCGTATATTCCAAGATAAAGGGCTCTGTGGCGGCACCTACCGCAGGCCTGCACTTTACTGAGGAGGTTCTGGCAAATCTTAACGCCAAGGGCGTAAAGCGTGCAGAGGTAACGCTTCATGTGGGAGCAGGAACGTTCTATCCTGTAAAGTCAGAGGAGATAGGCGGACATGATATGCACACAGAGGTTATTGAGGTTACACTTGATACTCTAAAGGCCATACGTGGCTCCATAGGAAACATTGTGGCGGTGGGAACCACCAGCGTAAGAACCCTTGAGAGCCTCTATTATTTGGGATGCAGGCTGCTTGACGGCAATGAGGAGATGTTTGTAGGCCAATGGGAGCCTTACAGTGAGGGTAGGAGAGAGGCTGAGCCTTCTGAGGCCATAGATGCAATAATAGCCTATCTGGAGCGTAACGGGCTTGACCGCCTGCACGCCTCCACACAGATTATAATAGTGCCAGGCTATAAGTTTCACTATGAAAAGGCGGTTGTAACCAATTTTCATCAGCCTAAGAGTACACTTTTGCTGCTTATATCAGCGTTTGTAAAGGGGGACTGGCGGAGAATATATGACTATGCGCTGGCAAACGGATACCGGTTCCTATCGTATGGGGACTCATCTATTTTATTTAATTGAAAGTTGAAAGTTAATGAAAAGGATATTCATTTCAATATTATTTGCTTTTGCGGCTGTATGCATGTATGCCACTACCATCTCTGGTGTGGTTACAGGCAAGAATATATACAGTTCTGTAAGCCTTAACACTCTTACAAACAACTTTATAACCACGGCGGTAATATCGCCGGAAGGCAAGTTCTCAATAGATACGTATGTGGGTGAAACAGACTGTTATACGCTCACATTCACAGGTGACCGTGGCCTGCGCCGTCAGATATACATGGTGCTCTCTCCGGATGATAAGATAAATATGGAGTTGGCAAGTGACTATTCAGACCTGTTGATATTCAAAGTGACAGGCTCTGCAGAGATGTCATTTATCAAGGCGTGCCAGGATAAGAACACCGCCATAATGCTTAAACTCAAGAAACTTGAAGATGAGTATGCCAAGGCTGAGGCTGTTGACCGTAAGGCTGTGCAGGACCGCTATTATACTACATATAAGCAGCATCAGGCTGAGATGGAGAAGTTCTACCTGAGCAATAAGACTCTGCTCTCTTCAATGCTTTTTGCATATATGGACTTTAATCAGGAGTTTGACGCTCACAAGCCAATGTTTAAGGCTATGTTTGCGGAACTTAATCCTAAATACTCCTATACCGCTCTTATGCAGGAGGTTGCAATTAAGGTGTCAAATCCTATAGAGGTGGGTAATATAGCCCCTGATTTTGAGGGTGTTACTCCAGATGGCAAGACCATAAAACTCTCTAATTTCAAGGGCAAGTACGTGCTTGTGGATTTCTGGGCGTCATGGTGTCGTCCGTGTAGGGCTGAGAATCCAAATGTGGTGGCTGCATACAATAAATTTAAAGGAAAAGACTTTGATATAGTGAGTGTGTCACTTGACCGTGATGCTGCAAGCTGGAAAAACGCAATTGAGGCCGACGGTCTTGTCTGGAAAAACCACGTCTGCACCTTTAAGCAGTGGAGTTGCCCTATAGCACGCCAATATAGAGTAAACGGCATTCCTTTTTCACTGCTTTTAGATCCCAATGGTAAGATTATAGCCGTGTCATTACGCGGAGAGGCTCTTAATACAAAACTATCTGAAATTTTAAGATAATACTGTTTTTTTCGTATCTTTGCGGCGTTTTAATTGAAATAACATAGCAAAGATATGACGAAGCACATTTTTCCTCTATTGCTGGTGTCTCTTGTAGTTCTTGCAGGATGCACATCTGAGAATCAGGAAGAAACAAATGTTGTTCCTGAAAAAAAATCCATAGTTTTAGCAAAAACAGACTGTCGTGTAAGTCTTGACTTCCCAGCGCAGCTGAAAGGTCGTCAGGACATAGATATTGTTCCACAGATAAGCGCCATGCTTGAGCAGATTCTTGTCAAGGAGGGTCAACACGTGGTTAAAGGACAGAAGATGTTCATACTTGCTCAGACTGAGTATATTGCAGCACTTGCAAATGCCAATGCCGGTGTTGAGGTTGCAAAGGCACAGGTTCGTACAGAAGAACTTGAAGTTGAAGCTGAAAAGATTCTTCTTGACAAAAACATAATTTCAGAGCACCAGTACAATGTTACATGCAATGAGCTGGCGCAGGCTAAGGCTCAGCTGGCAGAGGCGGAGGCTAATGTAGTAAGAGCCAAGAATAATTTAAGTTACACTGTTATATGCGCGCCATGCAACGGCGTTGTGGGTGATATAAACTACCGTCAGGGAGCGCTTGTGGGACCCACTGTTTCAAAGCCGCTTACCATTGTGTCTGACAATAGCGTGATATACGCTTATTCATCCATTAACGAGAAGGATTATCTCTATCACATGCAACATGCAGGCGGTAAGGAGAAGTTTATTGAAAAACTGCCTGTTAAGTGTCAACTCATACTCTCAAACGGAGAGTTTTATGAGCAGGAGGGAAAAATAGAAACCGTATCTGGTGTGGTTGACCGTCAGACCGGTGCTGTTAATATGCGAACCGCTTTCCCAAATGCCAAGGGAATACTTGCAAGCGGTGGAAGCGCCACCCTTGAACTGTCTGTTATGGAAAACGGAATTGTAATACCACGTAGTGCCACATACGAGATTCAGGACAAGACATACGCCTACAAAATAACCAAACAAAACAATTCATACGTTGCTCTCAGCACAGCCGTGGAGGTTTACCGTATAAATGATAAAGAGTACTTGGTTGAGAAGGGTCTGAGCGTTGGTGATACAATAGCTGTTGAGGGCGTGCGCAAAATGACCAACAACATGGAGGTTAAGCCTGTCATATCTGCTCTTGTAGCATCAAATGATTCAGTTAAAGCGGTATCTGATAGTGTAAAAGTATTAGATTAAGAAATATGAAACTACAGACATTTATTGACCGTCCTGTACTGTCGTCGGTAATAAGCATACTTATAGTTTTAGGAGGTGTGATAGGACTTACCTCCCTGCCAGTGGAGCAATATCCTGATATAGCACCACCTACCGTACAAGTAACCACTTCCTATACAGGAGCAAGTGCCAAAACTATCCAAAATGCTGTCATAGCTCCTATAGAGGACGCCATAAACGGTGTGGAGGATATGACTTATATGACATCCACTGCTGACAATTCTGGAAATGTGACCATTACTGTTTATTTTAAGCAGGGTACAGACCCTGATATGGCTACCGTAAACGTGCAGAACCGTGTGTCAAAAGTCACCGCTTCACTGCCGGCTGATGTTAGAAGTTACGGTGTCACCACAGAAAAACGTCAGAACTCCATATTGCAGATTTTTGCCATATCTTCACCTACAGATGAATATGACAATGATTTCCTCTGCAACTACATGAATATTAACATCAAGCCTAAAATCATGCGAATACCTGGCATTGGTAACTTTACAACGTATGGTGCAGACTATTCAATGCGTATTTGGCTTGACCCAATTAAAATGCAGAGTTACGGGCTTGATCCGTCTGATGTAACCAGTGCAATTGCCGCACAGAATATTGAGGCTGCCACTGGATCTTTTGGTGAGGGTTCGTCAGAGCAGCTTGAATACACAATGGTGTATAGAGGCCGATTAAAAAGCGTTGCGGAGTTTGAAAATGTGATTATCAGGGTTGATGATGATGGTAACGTACTGCATTTGCGTGATGTGGCCAAGGTGGAATTAGGAGCTTTGACATACACCTATAGAAGTAAGGTGAACGGGCATCCTGCCGCGCTTTGTATCTTGTTTCAGAGTGCCGGTTCAAACGCCACTCAAATCAATGAGAGTGTGGCGGAACTGCTTAACAGCATGAAAAACGAGCTGCCTTCAGGTACAAAGATAGATGTGTTGTATAACACAAACGACTTCCTTTACGCCTCTATGCATGAGGTTATAAAAACCCTTTTTGAGGCTATTGTACTTGTTGTTCTCATAGTGTTGTTATTCCTGCATGACTTTAAGTCAACTTTAATACCTTTTGTGGGTATTTTTGTTTCACTTATAGGTACTTTCGCCTTCATGATGCTTGTCGGCTTCTCACTGAACCTTATAACGCTCTTCGCCCTTGTACTTGTCATAGGTACGGTGGTGGATGACGCCATAGTGGTGGTGGAGGCGGTGCATGAAAAACTTGATGCGGGCTACACATCGTCTCGTCTGGCCACTATCGACGCCATGAGTGAAATAACCACGGCTGTTATAACATCATCACTTGTGTTTATGGCGGTGTTTATTCCTGTGAGTATGATGGGTGGAACGTCAGGTGTGTTCTTCCGTCAGTTCGGTCTTACTATGGCTGTGGCTGTGGGTATTTCCGCCATCAATGCTCTTACGTTATCTCCGGCACTTTGCGCCATGCTTCTTAAACCAAAGAACAAAGATGGTGAGAAAGTAAGCACATACGAAAAGTACAGAAGCCGTTTCTCAAAGGCGTTCAATGCTGCTTTTGACAAAATGGCGCTGAAGTATCAAGGGGCAATCAAACCGTTTATCAATCATCCTTGGTGGGCGTTTATAATTATCATTGCTTTTGTGGCTCTTATGGCATGGTCTATGTCAACCACCAAATCAGGATTTGTGCCACAGGAAGATACCTGTCAGCTTATGGTTGACGTTCTGCTTCCGTCCGGAACATCGCTTGAGGCCACAAGTGAATACATGACGTCTGTACGTGAGGATATATCGGCAATAGCGGATATTGATGTGGTTGGTCAGATTGAGGGTTACTCTTTCTCTGGTGGTAACTCATCAAACGGCGGCTCCTTTATATTAAAACTCAAGCCTTGGGAGGAGCGTGAATTTATGTCGGTGGCCACAGTGGCACAGCAGATATTTGAGATAGGATTTAAATATCCTGATGCCACTATTATACCGTTCGCCCTTCCTATGATACCTGGTTATGGTACAAACTCAAATACAGAGATAAACCTTCAGGATAAGCTGGGCGGTGATATCAATGAATTCTTTGCATACGCAGAAGACTTTATTAAAGCCATGAACAATATCCCGGAAGTGCAGATGGCTTACACTGCGTTTGCAGTTGATAACGCTCAATGGCTTGTTGATGTTGACGAGGCAAGATGCCAGCGTTATGGACTTACTGCCAGTTCTGTGCTAAATACGCTTGGAAACTATTTTGGAGGTGCATACGTTAATGACATAAACCTGTACGGAAAAGTTTACAAGGTAATGGTTGAGGCTGCTCCTGAATACAGAACCTCACCAGCTTCACTGAATAACGCCTTTGTGAAAACTGCGAGCGGTGAGATGGCTCCTCTGAGCGGATTTGTGAGTGTTAAGAAGATATATGGAGCCTCCACACTGTACCGCTTTAATATGCTTAACTCCATTACAGTTACGGCGGCACCTTCTGACGGGGCTTCTTCCGGCGATGTTATTAAAGCTGTGGAGAAGGCTGCCAAAGAGGCACTGACCAGAGACTACTCATACGAATTTGGCGGTATGGCTCGTGAAGAGAGTGAAGGCAGTTCCATGGCTGTTATATTTGGTATCTCAGCCTTGATTATATTCCTGATACTTGCAGCTCTTTATGAAAGTTACTTGCTTCCATTCTCCATTCTGCTCACTGTGCCAGTAAGTATAGCAGGTGCGTTTATTGTCACCAAGTTCCTTGGTATGGATAACAACATATACTTGCAAGTGGGTGTGGTTATGCTTATAGGTCTTATATCAAAGACTGGTATTCTTATTACTGAGTATGCCCTACAGGTACGCAAGAAGGGTAAGAGTATTACAGAAGCAGCGTTAGAATCTGCAAGAATGCGTCTGAGACCTATTCTTATGACAGCTGGCACAATGGTTATAGGTTTGCTGCCGCTTTTAACATCAACAGGTGCTGGTGCAATGGGTAACCGCAGCCTTGGTGTGGGAACTGTTTCAGGTATGCTTGTGGGCAGTATAGGCCTGCTTGTTCTTGTCCCTGCGCTCTTTGTTGTGTTTGAAAAACTTCAGGAAAAAATTAAACCAATAAAATTTGAGGAGAATGTAAAATGAAAGAGCTAAGTAAAATAATAATTGCCATATCTTTGCTTGGTGTTTCGCTAAGTTTTACATCGTGTGGAATATATGGTAAGTTTAAATCACCTGTCACTGCTGAGCAGGATAGCATTAAAACTCCTTCATACAAGGACATATTCAATGACCCGTACCTTATTGCGCTTATAGACACTGCTTTGTCCCGTAACTATGACGTACTTGTGTCTCATGAGATTGTGGAGCAGGCCAAGGCATCTCTTCTTGGTGCGAAAATGGCATATATCCCGTCTATTGCAGCATCTCCAAGTGTTACTTGGACTACTCAGGGAGGATCTTCTTCATTGTCATACGGAATAGCCCAGGCTTCATGGGAAATTGACATTTTCGGACGTTTGACAAACAAGATGCGCATAGCAAAGGCAAGTAAAAAAGAGGCTGAGGCATACGAGCAGGCCGTACGCTCTGAAATAATAGCTACCGTGGCTGAGACCTATTACACACTGCTTATGCTTGACGCTCAGATAAAGACAGCCGATTCTGCGATTGTATCTTGGAGAGAGTCTGTAGAGGCGCAGAAGAGCTTTAAGCAGGCTGGTTCGTCTGATGAGGCGGCCGTGGCTCAGTTTGAGGCGAATTTATATTCCACAATGGCAGAGGCTAAATCTTTAAGACTAAGCCTTGTGGAGGCTGAGAGTGCAATGGATGTCCTTCTTGCAAGAGAGGTTGGAGGTGTAACGCCTCGTAGCACTCTGCTGGAGACTTCATTGAACGCAGGAGTGATTGAGAGTATTGATTTGCAAGCGGTAAGAATCCGTCCTGATGTACGTGAGGCAGAGTATCAGCTTGAGCAGGCGTTTTACACTCTGAACCTGTCTCGTGCTAACTGGTGCCCTGACATATCAATATCCGGTACTCTTGGCTGGAATGGCGGGCTTATATTCAGTGCTGTAGGTTCTCTGTTGCAGCCAATTCTTAATTCCGGTAAAAACATATCTGCTGTTCGTAGTGCCAAACATGGTCTGAAAGCGGCTGAATACTCCTATAGCAAGGCTTTGTTAACAGCTGCCACTGAAGTTAATAACGCTATGGCATCGCAGAAAATACACCGTGCTTTAACAATAGACTATTTTAATCAGGTGGAGTCTCTTGCACGTGCCTTTGACATGACCAAGACTAAGATGAGTCTTGGTAGAGGAACATATCTTGAGGTTTTGACCGCACAGCAGAGTCTGCTCACAGCCCAGTACAAGTTGATAAGCAACTATATGGAGGTTCTTAATGCGGGGGTTGAACTGTTTGAAGCTCTTGGCGGCAGATAACAAGGTAAAAATCAGCTAAATAGCAGTTTGAAGGCCTGCTCCACCTTTTTAGCGGTGAGAATCTCTATCTCAGGATCTTTTAATTCCAGCCCTTTGTAGTTAGCGGCTGGAATTATTATTTTCTTAAAGCCTAACTTCTGGGCCTCCGCTATGCGCCCTGCTATGCGGTTTACCGGCCTTATTTCACCAGAAAGACCAACCTCACCTGTAAGGCAGATGCTTCGGTCTATGGCTATGTCAAGGTTTGACGAAAGGACTGATGATATTACGGCAAGGTCTATGGCAGGGTCGTTCACCTTTATGCCGCCGGCTATGTTAAGGAACACATCCTTCTTATCCACCTTGAATCCTGCACGTTTTTCAAGCACGGCAAGCAGCATGTTCATACGCCTTAAATCAAAGCCTGTGGCGCTGCGCTGAGGCGTGCCGTATGCGGCGGTGCTTGTGAGAGACTGCACCTCTATAAGCAGCGGGCGCACACCCTCAATGGCGGACGCTATTGCTATGCCGCTCATATCATCATGTTCATTGCTTATAAGCAGTTCAGATGGGTTTGTGACCTCACGTAGTCCGTCCTGACGCATTTCAAATATGCCAAGCTCGCTTGTGCTGCCAAAACGGTTCTTTGTGGAGCGTAGTATGCGGTAGAGGTAGTGCTGGTCACCCTCAAACTGTAGCACGGTGTCCACTATGTGCTCCAAGGTTTTAGGGCCTGCAATGGTGCCATCCTTGGTTATATGACCAACAATAAAGACAGGGATGTTTGTCTCCTTGGCAAACTTAAGCAGTAGGGCGGAGCACTCTCTAACCTGAGTGAGGCTTCCTGGCACAGAATCCGCATTCTCGGTGCTTATCGTCTGTATGGAGTCAATCACCACTATGTCTGGCGCCACATCCTTTATGTGGCTGAATATGGTCTCAAGATTGGTCTCGCTAACTATGTAGCACTCACCTGCGTTAGTTGTTATGCGGTCAGCACGGAGTTTGAGCTGCTGTTCGCTCTCCTCACCTGATACGTAGAGTATGCGCTTGCCTTTGAGTGATAGCGCCACTTGCAGCATAAGGGTGGATTTGCCAATGCCAGGTTCTCCGCCTATAAGCACCAGCGAGCCGTTTACAAGGCCTCCGCCAAGCACACGGTTGAGCTCTGAGCACTGCATGTCAATGCGCTCCTCTTTGGCCGCTTCAATATCTTTAACAAGGGTGGGTTTGCTTTTAACTTTGTCAAAGCCGGTGGAACGGGTGGCTTTGGTTGCGCCTGCGTTGAGATTCACCTCCTTGCAGGTGTTCCACTCACCGCACACGCTGCATCTGCCAAACCATTTGGGCTGTTCGGCACCGCAGGATGAGCAGACGTAGGCGGTTTTGGACTTCATTTTCCACTAAATCCTATTATTCACAGGATGTACAATCTTAGGCTTAAAGGTTTTAGCCTCTTCCGGGGTCATGGAGGCGTAGGCGGTGATAATCAGAATGTCTCCTGGTTGAACCTTGCGTGCAGCCGCACCGTTAGTGCATATAACACCGCTGCCACGCTCGCCTTTGATAACGTAGGTCTCAAAGCGTTCGCCGTTATTGTTATTCACAACCGCCACTTTTTCATACTCAATGATACCAGCGGCATCCATCAAATCCTCATCAATGGTTATACTGCCAATGTAGTTCAGATTTGCATCTGTCACACTTACTCGGTGTAGCTTTGATTTGAGTACTTCTATTGTCATTTTTTGTATTGTATGTTGTCAATAAGTCTTATCTTACCAAGGTATATGGCTATGCAGCCCACAATGAAACTGCTGTCATTCCAGTCATTAACGTCCTGCAGTGTGTCTCCGTCCACTATGGCGTAATAGTCCATGCGGAACTCTGCATCGTCAGAGAACTGCTCCTCCACCCATTCAATTGTCTCTTTGACGGTCTTAACACCTACAAATTTAACGCTTTCTCTTAAAACTTTTGATATTTTTGCAGCCTTTTTGCGTTGCTCTTCGGTAAGAAGTGTGTTGCGGCTGCTCTTGGCAAGTCCGCTCTCCTCACGAATAATAGGGCAGGCTATAACCTCTACTGGTATGTTGAGCTGGCGGACCATCTCTCTGATTATGGCCACCTGCTGGAAGTCTTTCTCTCCAAAGTATCCAACCTGAGGCTCCACTGCGTAGAAGAGTTTGCTCACAATCTGAGCCACTCCGTTAAAGTGACCTGGGCGGAATGCACCCTCCATAACAGTTTCAAGTGAGCCGAAGTTGAAACGGCGTGTATCCTCCTCTGGGTACATCTCTTCAACAGAAGGCATGAACACTATGTCACAACCGTTCTTCTCAAGCAGGGCGGCGTCAGCCTCCGGGGTGCGTGGGTAACGCTCCAAATCTCCTTTGTCATTGAACTGGGTAGGGTTCACAAACACGCTCACAACACACAAATCGCACTCGGCTGCGCATCGGGTTACAAGTGAAATATGCCCCTCATGCATAGTTTTTGCAATAATCATTTTCTACTTGAATTATCAGGGTGCAAAGTTAGTCATTTTATTATTTTTTTTATAACTTTGTGGTTGTATTGTTTAAAAACATCTAAAATTTAAGTGCTATGAAGAAAGCTATACACTCTATATTTGTCTTTTCTCTGCTATTCTGTGTTACGTCAGTGTGCGCGCAGCCAAACTATCTGGCAGGTAGCTCAAAATTTGACGGCTTAAGTTCTGCAGAGCCGTCCGGCTCAAATATTACTGTTGAAAAGCGCTCTTCTGGCAATGTGAGCTGCAAGACTGTTGCGGCTAATACAAATGCAGACGAAGTATGGTTTAAATTTGCAAACGGTAATACCGGCTGGGAGCCTCAGTGGGCGTCTTGTGACCACGGTGTGTCCAAGCACTGTGATTTTGGACAGGTTTATACTGCATGCCGTTCCAATGACGGGAGTGCGGCGAATCTTACTGTTAATATCAGAAGCGGCCGTTATTATACTTTTAACGTTACATGCAATGAGGGGGATAACAGTTTTGCTGTTATTGAGACGCGGAATGAGCCTGTAGGTATCTGGTCTGTTACTGAGATATCAAAAGGGGCTGACAAACCTACCGAGTTGAGTGTTGAACTCTCTGCTGCAAAGAGCGATGAGGAGATTCTGAGGCTTGCATACAAAAGCAGCGGCGATGTGTTTACTACTACTGATGTTCAGATGGAGGGCTCGTCATACAAGGCTGAAATTCCTGCAGAGGTGAATGTTGACGGAGCTACGGTGTATTACATGGTATACACTACAAAAATCGGGGGACTGAATCCTGAATATGATGGCTTTGACCTGCTGTGTATCAAGCAGAGCAAACTCTATAAGTACACAATAGGTGACCCCACTCCAGAGGAGCCTGAGGCTCCTGTTATCTCGGCTCACAGAGATGTGCTTAATCCAAGAGATTTTACAGATTTTGCATCGCTGTATATAAGTTCTTACGGCGGACTCTCTGATAATGAGAAATATACTGGTTCTTATAGTCTGGAGTGGCAGAAATCAACTGACGGCGGCTCTTCATGGGCAAGCTATGAAGATGGCAAGAAGTATGATACAAATAACATACGCCCGGTTGCGGTAGGAGACTATCGTGTTCATGTCTCCAGACAGAATGCCTCCACTGGTGATTATGTTACAACCACCTCAAATGTTATCACTGTGACAGACAAGGGCGGTTCTTCAAGGTCCATCTCAACTAATCTGCCAATAGTTATTGTACGTACAGATGCTGAGGATTTTCCAGATGCCACAGATGTTTTGAATAAGGGTAATGAAGCGCTTGCAGCGGCTAAGAAAAAAATTAGCGTGGATGTTAAGATTATATGGGACGAGAATAGTACAGACGATGTTACAAACACCTACACGGGAGATGACCGTACTAACCCGCAGCGTCTCTACTATGACCGTAAGGCTCGTATGAACTATCGCGGCTCGTCAAGCATGGCTAATGAACGTAAAAATTACGCTTTTGTGGTTGGCGATGACAGTTGTACAATCAAGGGCAAATGGGTTAAGGATAAGAAGAATATGTTTAACCTTAACAAGTCAAAGGACAAGGATTTCATCCTGTACGCCTCTGCTTCAGATGGTAGCTATATGCGTAATATGCTGAGCCTTAACCTATATGAGGATATGACTGGGGAGTGGAATTCTCACGGTAGATATGTTCGCCTGTTTGTGAACGGAGTGGACAGGGGCATATATGTCTTTATGGAGAAAAACAAACAGAGCAAGGACCGTATAAATGTGGGTAAGGACGGATATATTTTCAAATATGACAAAACGGATATTGTAGACCGCGCTTCAAGCAAGGATGGTGGCCGCTCCACATTTACAACAAACCGAACTGGTAAAAAAGATATAAGTACATACGCTCTTGTTGTGGATCAGGCGTTTGAGATTGTATATCCTGAGTATGATGAAGAGGAGTATACTGATGATGCATGGCAGGGAGTGGTGAATACTTTGCGTGGCCGTATAACGGAATTTGAAAACGCCCTCTCTGGCAGTAATTACGCCCAAGTGCGTGATCTGATTGATTATGGCTCATGGGCTGACAACTTCATAATCAATGAGTTCACTATGAACTATGACGGATACCGCATATCGCAGTTCTTTAAGTTGAACAGTCTTGATGACAAGATTCAGGCATCACCACTTTGGGATATGGAGCTTGGATATAGTGGCGGAAGCTTAAAGACAACGGAGGGCTTCCTATATCAAACGGAAACAGTGGCTCACGAGTATTCATTCCCGATACCTTTCTGGTGGGACGGCTACACAAATTCGGGCAACCATGTCGGCAATGGTTACGGCCTTATGGCTGATGACTGTTTCAAAGCCAAGATACGTCAGCAATGGGACCGTCACACTGCAAGCGGCGGTGCTCTTACAGAGTCAAATATTGTGTCACATCTGAGTAAATATTATGAGGCTGTGGGTGTTAACTATAATGAACTCAGAAGTTGGACTAACAGCCGTAGGACAAATCTTGGCAATCTGATAAAACAGTTTCCTAAGTATTTGAGCGGACTTTCTCTTGATGGAGACAAGACTGTGGATGAGGGTGAGAACGCGTCATTCAGTGCTACGGTAAGCGGCTCAGGATCTTATAATTACAAATGGTTCTTCCGTGCTGCAGGTGAGAAGGTGTGGACACAGCTTGAGACAGCGGCGCGCACGCTTACATTGGCAGGCGTTACAGCAAATGACGCAGGTGATTACAAGTGTGTGGCTGAGTATAGCGGTTGCGAATGCGTTTCAGAGGAGGCTGTGGCTACTCTTACTGTGAATGTCGCCCCGACAGGTGCAGATGAGGAGAATGAAGCGCCGTGTGAGGTGTATGCCTCTAACGGTATTATCCATATAGTCTGCCCCGATGCCAAGGATATTGTGGTTACTGATACAGTAGGCGTGATTGTTTCAAAGGGTGACAAAGATGTTGCAGTGCCGTGCAGCGGAGTCTATTTGGTAAGCGTAAATGGCTCTGTTACAAAAATTCTGGTGAAATAGTTGCTTATATGTAGAAAATTTTTTATATCTTTGCAGAGGCAATATTATACACTTTATGGACGCAAAGAAGGTACTATACGTTACTCAGGAGATGTTCCCCTATCTTCCTGCCTCAGAGATGGCCAATATTAGTAGAAAACTACCACAGGCTATTCAGGAGCAAGGAAGGGAGATACGTACGTTTATGCCTAAGTATGGGTGCATAAATGAGCGTAGAAACCAGCTTCATGAAGTTATACGCCTTTCTGGAATGAATCTTATCATTGATGAGACTGACCATCAGCTGATTATAAAGGTTGCGTCTATTCAGTCCGCCAGAATGCAGGTTTACTTTATTGACAATGAAGACTACTTCCGTCGCAGGTTTGTCCTTTCAGACGCAGATGGCAAGGAGTTCGCAGATAACGCTGACAGGGCTATCTTCTTTGCCCGTGGCGTGCTTGAGACTGTAAAGAAGCTGCGCTGGACGCCTGATGTGATACACTGTCACGGTTGGTTTACGTCCATTCTGCCGGCGTATATAAAGAAAGTTTATTCAGAAGATCCTTTCTTTGCACAATCTAAAGTGGTATATTCCGTTTATGATACTGAGTTCAAAACTCCTCTGTCAGCAGATATTACCAAACGCATTCTTCTTGACGGTATCACAAGTAAAGACCTTTCACCGCTTGAAAACGGGGCTGATTTTGTGAATCTCAGCAAGTTTGCGATAAACTATAGTGACGGAGTGATTCAGGCGAGCAAGACGGTTAATGACACTGTTATGCAGTATGCAAAGCAGACCGGTAAGCTCACGCTTGATTATGTGGATGAGGATAATTATGTTTCAGCGTACAATCAGTTTTATGACAAAGTTCTGGGCTTGTAGCCTGGCTGTGGCGGCTCTGCTGCTTATATCTTGTAAAAAAACCAGTGACATTGGTCACATAGTGCGTCCGTCAGAGGATTCACTACGTGTGGTTACAGACTCCTTCATAGTCAAGAGTACTACTGTTAAGGCGGAGCATCTCTATTCAGAAACCACCAAGCCGGTGCTGGGACACTACACAGACAATATCTTCGGAGAGTTTAAGGCGGATTTTCTTTCAGAGTTCAGGTATATCAAGAACCTTACATTCAAGTCTGGAACCACTTCTGACTCCCTTTATCTTGTGATGTACTACAAGTCATTCTTCGGAGACTCATCCGCAGTACAAGAGGCTACTGTATACCAGGTTGATAAGAAGAAACTGGATTTCTCAGAGCACTATTACTCAGACAGTAAGGTTGAAGACTTCTGCTCCAAAAATATTGTTTTAGGCAGTAGGTCATACGTGGCCTATGACAATACAGTCACACCGTCAGAGCGTGAAGACGCTTTGTATTGCAATACTGTAAAAGTCAAACTTCCGGATGAGATGGCTGCTCAGATGATTGCCCGCACTGACATATACCAGTCACAGGATGCCTTTACAGATTTCTTCAAAGGCGTGTATGTCACAAACACCTTTGGCCAGCAGACTGTGCTTCTTATAGACTCCGTAAATATTGAACTTTCATACAGATATGTTCCTGTTGCTGAGAAGCCGGATTCTCTAGCGTATGAGACGGTTGTTTTCCCTTCAAACCGTGAAACCACTGAGTTTATAAGGGTGGAGGGGGATCCAGCCGCTCTTTTAGGGAAGCCTGACAGCGTGGAGTATATGTCATGCCCTGGCGGTACGTTTGTGCAGATTGAGATACCGTTTGAGAGGATGTACCAGCGTATGATTGAAGGCAACGATATGGGAACAGACAGCTTGAATCTCAATGATTTCAGCCTCGTGTTTGAGCCTGCCATATACACTGATGATAACGATAAGAGCGCTCGTATGACTTATCCTAAAGTGCCTATGATTATAAGAGAGGCTGATATGGAGGCGTTTTTCACTCAGAGCCTCTATCCTGCACCAGGTATATACACAGAGCTTGGATGGCTTGAGACTGATAAGGTTGCAACCGGGGCGTACACCTTTACAAACTCCGCAGAAGATTTTGAGGAGATACTACGTAAGGCATCCAGAATGAGTGAAACAGAACGTAAGGAATATTTTGACTCGCTGAACCCGTATGTTGTGTTGCCTACTTCAGGTGCTACTGATATAGCAGGAACTAACGCTGTGATAAGACATCAATATCGTCCGTACGGAGTTCGCGTGCGTAGCGGGGTCAATGAGAAGTCCCCTATGCGTATAGTAGTCACCTATACTAATCTATGATTTTTGCGTGTGAAAGCGCATCGGTGGCGGCCTCCTTATAGGCTCTAACAAGCCCGCCTGTGCCTAGAAGTGTGCCTCCAAAATATCTTACCACCACCACCATTGAGTTTGTAAGACCGGCCCCCTCAAGCTGCTTAAGTATCGGCTTGCCTGCCGTGCCTGCAGGTTCTCCGTCATCTGCGGCGCGATAAATGCTGCCATCAGCCCCTAACCTGTATGCAAAACATACGTGGCGTGCCTTGTGGTGCTCCTTTTTATATTTTGCCACGATGGCCTTGGCCTCATCTATGCTCTCCACATGATGGGCAAATGAAAGGAACTTGCTGCTCTTCTCCTTGTAGAACCCTTCCGCTATTTCTGGTGTGTTTGATATGGTTGCCATTGCTACGCAAAGATAACGTTTTTTAAGGTTGCAAATTAAAATTATGTTAAAAAATTATAAGGGTTGCTTTTTTTTGCTTATATTTGCACTTTGAAAATATATTTTCCATTGTTGTGTACGGAAGGAAATATCTGAAATTATATATATTATGAAGAAAATTTACTTTGCTAAAGTTCTTACGGCTTTACTATTTAGTGCATTAGCTTGTATGGCAGTGCAGGCTGAGACTATGGACAACTATCCAATAGATAAGAGCCCATACTATGGGCTAAGTCCTTTGGCCGCCTCAACATTCTCAATAGAGGACGCATCCTCTACAACTCAGCTGACAACATTCCCTCTAAGTGATGTTGTTGTCTATCCTGAGGCCGCCTCAATTACAATGGATGAGGCATACACAGAGAAACAGAGCGGTTTCGGCAATGGAGGTACCACTTCAAATCCGTACTATGCCGTTACAAATGTAGCTTCAAATATAACATCTTCCTTTAATTTTGGTGACGGCAGGCAGAATTATCTTTTCTTTCATGCTCCTGCTAAGGAAAAGACGGCATTATCCATTAGTGCTGAACATAAGGCAAAAACAGGCGTGAATATCAGGACGATAATCACTCTTGTAAAGGGTAACAAGACTAAACTTGAGCTTTGGGCCGGCCCTGCAGGTAAGACTTCAAAAATTACAGACTATGAGTTTGACCGTAATAAACAAAAGGTTGAATTTAAGATAGATGAATATAGTTTTGATCTTACAGCAGTTACCGAGGGAGCAGAAGTTGTGTATGAGATCAGACGTGGCAACTATAATGAAGGTGATGACTGTGTGTTTGCACTATCTACTTTCTATGTACATGGAACACCAGACGTACTGAAACTCACGGCTTCCCAGCTGGTGGCTCCTCTTGGCACACCTGTGAAACTGAGTGCTATATATAGTGAGCCTGTAACTCAGCAGCGCCTGCATTGGTTCCAGGGCGAGTCAATAGGCGGATTCCCATACTATCCGGAACTTATTCAGTTTACAGGACAGAACCCTATTGAGCTTATGCCTTCCATAGGAAGTTCTTATTATACAGTTACAGCACTTGGTCAGGATGATACTCAAATAGCTTCTGCTGACACTGTTGAGGTAATACGTTATCTTGAGTGCGGTGAGAATTCAAAGGTTGTATGGCATGAGGATTTTGGCACACTTGCATCTGAAGATGCCAGAAATTCATACGCTGATGTTAAATATACATACGCTTCAACAGGTAATGTAAATGACGGCAAATATGCTATTACAGCAAATCCACGTACTTGCGGCCAGGATAACACTCCTGTACGTGAAGAGGCTGACTACTGGTTCCGTAGCACTTATGACCACACTCAAGGAGGTGCCAAGGATGGTGTTTACGGAGGAATGTTGCTTATAAACTGTAGAGACGGACAGCCTGTAGGAGATGTCGTACTTGAGAAGACATTCACAGCTGACGAGCTTGGCTGCCCTAATAGCAAGATTTGGCTGAACTTCTCAGCATGGTTTGCCAATGCAGACTGGAACCGTGGCAGAGGTGAAACTCACAATATAGACATGCTGCTTCGTGTTAAGGATGCAACAGGTGCTGTTCTTGGTTCCATTGATGTGGTTGCCAGTGTTAATGAAGGCTGGAAGAGGGGTATAGTTTCTATCCCGTATGCCGGTTCTGATTTGACACTCCAGATTGTCAACTACGGACAAACTGGTGGTGGCAATGATGTTCTTATTGATGACATCCAATTTGAAATATGCCGTCCTGCTG
>ONBO01000001.1:0-89137 GCA_900316125.1 uncultured Bacteroidales bacterium
ACAGCATGGTCTCAGGTAGAAAACCAGTATCAGCGTAGAGCTGACCTCATTCCTAACTTGGTTAACACAGTTAAGGGATATGCAAAGCATGAGGAGAACACACTTGAGGGTGTAGTTGAGGCACGTGCCAAAGCAACATCTATTCAGGTTGATGTTAATGATGCAGAGTCACTCGCACAGTATCAGAAGGCACAGGGAGAACTTTCTCAGGCATTGGGCCGCTTGATGGCTGTTGCTGAGGCTTATCCTGATTTGAAGGCAAACGAGAACTTCCTTCAGCTGCAGTCTCAGTTGGAAGGCACAGAGAACCGCATAGCCACAGAGCGTAAGCGTTTCAATGAGGTTGCCAAGGAGTACAACGTAACTATCCGTAAGTTCCCTAACAACATTATAGCTGGTATATTCGGCTTCAAGACCAAGGCTTACTTTGAGGCTGAGGAGGGAGCTAAGTCAGCTCCGAAAGTTGAATTTTAGTGCAAGCGAGAGCAGAAGCGTAAAATCATGGAAATACAGGACTGGTGAAATATTTTTCACATAGTCCTGTGTTTACAGGATTTCACAGAATGTGGGTAGGCTAGCCTACAGCTTATGCCGAGCGTAGCCTAAAATCACGAACGAAGTGAGTAATTTTAAGACCATCATATTAACCATTATCTCCCTGTTTGCAGCAATAGCGCTGTTTGCAGCAGAGAGTTTCCCATCGCCGGAAGACGGTGGATACCACTTTGTGCATGACTATGCAGGAGTGCTGTCTGACTCAGACAAAAGCAACTTAGAGGGGCTTTCAGAGGAGATAGAGGACTCCCTGTATGTTCAGATTGCCACAGTTTTAATGGACACGCTAAGCAGTGATACTAATATTGATGATTATGCCACAGACCTGTTTATGGCGTGGGGCATAGGCAGCAAGAAGACTGACGGCGGCGTTCTTATTCTTTGCGTTATGAAAAGTCATGAGGTGGTCATACGTACGGGCTACGGGGTGGAAGGTGCTCTTACGGATGCGGCTTGTATCTCTATCATAAATAATAAGATAGCTCCTAATTTCAAGGAAGGGAACTACTATCAGGGATTGGAGAAAGCTTTGGTGTACATGGCCGGCATATTGATGGGTGAGTTTACCGCTGAGGATGTGGCTTCAGATGAAGAAGATGATGTAAACTGGTTGGTGGTTGGCATAATACTTATAGTAATCTTTGTTCTCCCGCTATTCCTGCCAAAGAGATACAGGAGCGCGTACTACGCATTCCTGCTGGATGTTGTCATATCTGCAATCTTCAGAGGCGGAGGCGGTGGCAGTAGTAGCGGCGGAGGCGGCGGAAGAAGCTATGGAGGTGGTAGCACCGGAGGTGGCGGCGCCAGAGGTTCATGGTAAGATAATTTACGGAAATGAATAGATTCTTCACACTACTTAAACGTTTTTTACCCTCCTATAGAAAATCTATAGTGGGGGTATTTGCGTTTAATTTGTTGTCTACTGTCTTGTCACTCTTCTCTTTTGCCATGATAGTACCCATATTGGAGATACTATTTGGCATAGCGTCGCCCGTTCATGAACTTCCTGTGTATGGCGGTGATATACTCGAATACGGCAAGAACCTGCTTTACTACTACGTAACCGGCTTTATGGGAGACCACGGGCAGGTGTTTACGCTTATGGTTTTGAGCGGAGTTTTTGTTTTAATCACCTTTCTAAAGGTTATAACCTATTATGCAGGGTCCATGTTTCTTGCAAATATGCACACCGGTGTGACACGTGATTTGCGAAACTCCATTCTAGACAAGATACTAACCCTGCCAATGAGTTTTTTCTCAAGCGAGCGCAAGGGCGATATTATGTCACGTCTTAGCGTGGATGTCGCCGATGTGGAAGGCTCTATAATGGGTTCGCTTGACCTGCTCGTTAAAAACCCTCTCGCCATAATAATTTACCTTATTACGCTAATTCTGATAAGCTGGCAGCTTACGGTTTTCGTGCTTATTCTACTACCTTTTGCAGGTATTGTTATGGGCATTGTGGGTAAGAATCTAAAGAAAGATTCAATAGAGGTTGGTGCAGAACAAGGTACGCTAACAGCGCAAATAGAGGAGACTCTTGGCGGTATGCGTATTATTAAGGCGTTTAATGCCGAGGGCAAGATTAAGACAAGATTTCATGCACAGACTGAGAAAATAAGGGATGCGCTTTTAAGGGTTATTAAAAGACAGTATCTCGCCCATCCAATGAGTGAATTTCTGGGCACCCTCATTATCTCAATAGTAATCTGTTTTGGTGGCTGGCTTATTATCGGGGCTCATACAGGTCTTGAGGCTCCAGTGTTTATATACTACCTGCTTATTTTTTACAGCATAATTAATCCTATTAAGGAGCTGTCTCGATGCGTATACGGCATACGTAAAGGCCTTGGTTCGCTCGAGAGAATAGATAAGATAATGAATAGCCAGAATCCTCTTACCTGTCCAGAGAATCCTAAAACCATCGATACCTTCACCAACGCCATAGAGTATCGTGGTGTAAGTTTCCGCTATAAAGACGAATGGGTTCTGCGCAATATTAACCTTACAATAGAGAGAGGTAAGACTGTGGCGCTTGTAGGGGCTTCCGGCAGCGGAAAATCCACTCTTGTTGATCTGCTACCTCGTTTCTGGGATGTTCAGGAGGGTGGAATTTATATTGACGGCATTAATGTTAAAGATTTTGAGCGTCACAATCTGCGCTCATTTATGGGCAATGTGAACCAGGAGGCCATACTGTTTAATGATACTGTGTTCAACAACATAGCGTTTGGAGTTGAGAATGCCACAGAGGCGGATGTCATAGCCGCCGCCAAGATTGCAAACGCCCATGATTTTATCTCTGCAATGCCGGAAGGTTACTACAGTAACATAGGAGATCGTGGATGCAAACTCTCCGGCGGACAGCGTCAAAGAATAAGCATCGCCCGTGCCATACTTAAGAATCCGCCTATTTTAATCCTCGATGAGGCTACATCAGCGCTTGATACAGAGAGTGAGCGCCTTGTTCAGGATGCTCTTGACGGTTTAATGAAAAACCGTACAACTATTGTCATTGCGCACAGACTCTCTACAGTTGTCAATGCTGATTCTATATGTGTACTTGAGGGCGGACGCATTGTGGAGCGTGGCACACATAAGGATCTTATTGCAAGAGGCGGTGTATATAAGAAATTGCAGGATGCGCAGAAAATAAGTTGATTGTGACTATGAAACGTATTGCAGCAATAACCATGGCCCGCAATGACAACTTCTTTCTTGAGCGTTGGATTGCATATTACGGGCAAAACTTAGGTTACGAGAATCTCTATGTCATGCTTGACGGTAAGGACCAGACACCGCCAGCCTGTCCTGATGATGTGAATATTGAGATTATGGAGCGTAAGGCTGAGGAGATGACAAAGGGAGACCGTACCCGTATAGCGCTCATTAACCGCAAGGCGGAGCAGCTTCTCGGGGGTTATGACCTTGTAATAGGCTGTGACGCCGATGAGTTCTTAGTGGTTGATCCGGCAGCGGGAAAAGGATTAAAGGAGTACCTCAGTTCAGTAAAATGCAGAGTATGCATATCGGGTCTTGGTATGGACGTGGGGCAGAAGATGGATGAGGAGAGCGCCCTTGATGGGAGCCAGCCGTTTCTGAGTCAGCGTAGATATGCGCTGCTTGATTCACAATATACAAAACCTGTGGTTAAGGCGGTAGCCAAGGAGTGGGGGGCTGGTTTTCATAGAGTAAAGGGCTGCAACTATCATATAGACAGTAACTTGTACCTGTTTCATTTTGGCTCTGTTGATTATGATATGCTAATAGCTAAGACCACCGATGCGGAGAAGTGCAGCGAGGGTTGGAGCAAGCATCTGAACCAGCGTTTCAGAACAATAAATCTTCTTACCCGGAACAAAATACATACAAACGAGAACTATATAAAGCTTGCCAGGGTGCTACAGAGAGTGATAAGACACCCGTTTATGTGGACAAGACCATATATGTACTACTGGAAGATGATAGTAAGGATTCCTGAGAGGTTCAAAGGCGTAATATGAAGAAAATTGCTGTGATAACAATGGCCCGTAATGACAACTTCTTCTTAGAGCGTTGGATAAAGTATTACGGTGAGCAGATAGGCTACGAGCATATCTACATATACCTTGACGGGCTTGACTCAGATGTGCCAAAGGACGCATCGGGGAAGGTGCATATAATCCCCTGCCCTAAGATTCCAGGCCCTATAGGACAGGCGGAGCCAGGCAGGCTTGTGTTCCTTTCAGACCGTGCCGCGGAGCATCTTAAAGAGTATGATATTGTTATAGGGTGTGACGCCGATGAGTATCTTGTGGTGGAGCCAAACCTTAACAAGAAGCTTGGAGAGTACCTTTCAGAGATAAAGATTGGCACCACAGTTTCAGGGCTTGGACTTGACGTGGGTCAGAGGCTGGGTGAAGAGCCTGAATTTGACTATAGCGGAGGATTTCTGGAGCAGCGTCACTATGCAGTGGTGGAGCCAGACTATACCAAGCCGGTTGTCATTACAAAGCCTGTACGCTGGGGCGTGGGATTTCATAGAATCAAGGGAGTGAACTATCATATTGACTCAAATCTTTATCTTTTCCACTTTGGATGTTTTGATTTGAAGTTCTTGGAGAATAAGTTGAAAAGCCGTGACCTGCAGAATATGGGATGGGAGAAACACCTTAAGTTCCGCAGGCATACAATAGACAGGGTAAGCGAAGTTAAGGAGCCGAAAAACGGAGAGAAATTCCTCCCTTTTGCCCGATGGATTCAGCGTTTTTTCCGCGCACCGTATCATTGGAACCGTCCGGCCATGTTTGGACAGGAAGTGGTGGTGAGGATACCTGAAAGGTTCGAAAATTCTATATGAAACGTATTGCAGTGATAACAATGGCCCGCAATGATGAGGATTTTCTCAACAAGTGGGTGAACTACTACGGACGGGAGTTTGGAGAGGAGAACCTCTTCATATACCTTGACGGGGAGGACCAGCAGGTGCCAAAAGGGGCTGGCAAATCAAATGTGACCAAAGTCCCAAAGATAGGCGGACAGGTGGTGCAGGCGGAGAAGGGCAGGCTTGGATTCCTCTCAGAGCGTGCCGCTGAGCTTATGAAGAGCGGGTATGACGTTGTTATAGGCTGTGATGCAGATGAGTTTCTTGTACTGGACCCTAAGACAGGCATGAAACTGAGTGAATATGTCTCATCACTTGAGTTTGACACCTGCAAGAGTGCGCTTGGCATAGACGTAGGGCAGCATCTAACAGAGGAGCAGACCATAGACTGGAGCAGGCCGTTCCTGCAGCAGCGTTCATACGCCTACGTATGTTCACGCTACACCAAGCCTGTAATAGTGAATAAGCCGTGCCGCTGGGGCGCAGGATTCCACAGGGTGAAAGGGCACAATTTCAGCATCGATGAGAACCTATACCTGTTCCATTTTGGCAGTTTTGACATGAAGATGATAGAGGACCGCTTTAAGGACAAGGACCGCATAGGAGCAGGCTGGGGCAAGCATATAGCGCGCAGAGCCAAGACCATATATATGGTCAGCGATGCAAAGGCTGATATAAAAAGCGGAGACCGCTATCTGCAGCTGGCCCGTAAGGTTCAGACACTCCTCAGACCTATATATGCCCTTAACAAGCCGTCCATGGGCCATTGGAAATTGCTTATAAAGATTCCAGAGCGTTTCAGGCAGTTGCTTTAAGAGACATGAAAATATTCTTCACAATAAAAAATATCAACTACCTTGCGGGTACGGAGCGAGTGACCTCCATACTCTCTAATGCTCTTGTATCTCGTGGGCATGAGGTAGGCATAATAAGCCTTATAGGTAGCGGAGAAGAGCCGTTCTACAGTTTTGATGAGCGCGTTAAACTCTATTACCTTGCACCGCCTAAAGACAGGCATATATTCCCATTCAGAGACCTAAGGCGTATACGTTGTATGCGTAAGATTCTGCTTAAGGAAAACCCGGACTGTGTTGTTTTTGTGGATTCAGGACGCTCATACGTAAACGTGCCTGCCGCCAGGGGATTTCCTACCATAACATGGGAGCATCTTAATATAAAGGCCTGTAATGGGCCTAAACGCCGCCTCTCGCGCATTCTAGCCGTTAAATACACCGATGTTATAGTAAGCCTTACAAAAGGCGATGCAGCGGACTATGAGACTATGTTTGGCGCACCTGTATCAATATGCATGCCTAACCCTGTCACAATAGACACAACAAAAAAATGCAGTCTGAGCGGAAAGCGTGTTCTTGCTGTGGGACGTCTTGATGACCAAAAGGGTTTTGACATGCTGCTCGATGCGTGGTCTCGTATAAAAAATCGTGAAGGCTGGAGCCTTAGAATCATAGGCAGCGGAAAGCGTTACAGGGCATTGATGAGCCAGATAGCAATCCTTGGCATCGGCGGTAGCGTGGAAATACTTCCTCCTACAAAAGATATGATAAAGGAGTATACAGAGGCGTCTATATACGCAATGAGTTCACGTTATGAGGGGCTGCCGCTGGTACTTATTGAAGCCATGAGCCTTGGGCTGCCCATCGTTAGTTTTGACTGTGAAAAAGGGCCGCGTGACATCATTGTACCTGGGGTTACTGGCGAGCTTGTAGAGGATGCAAATGTAGATAAACTTGCCCTCAGCATAGAGAAACTAATGAATAATGCCCAGCTTCTTAAATCGTACTCCGATGCATCGCTAATAGAGGCCGAAAAATACAATCTAAATTCGATTGTAGAGCGTTGGGAGGAGCTTGTTAAAAGAACAATAGAAATTCACAACTCTTGAGCTCTGTTGCTGTAATAATGCCCACTTATAACCACGGTCCCTACATCGCTGTGGCCATAGAGAGTTTTCTTGCTCAAAAGACATCTTTCCCGTGCCGTCTTTATATATCAGACGACTGTTCCACCGATAATACGGCCGATGTTGCAGAAGGATATGCTCTTGATAATCCAGATAAAGTTACGCTTATCCGGAAAACAAAAAACGAGGGGCTTCTACGTAACTACAAAACGCTGCTTGACACGCTCCAGGAAGATTATGTAGCCGTACTTGAGAGTGATGACTATTGGACTGATGAGCTAAAATTGCAAAAACAGTTTGATTATATGCAGCTCAGTGCTGACTGCGGGCTCTGTTTTACAGGCTGTAATCTCTTAATAAACGGAGAGCTGCAAAGGGCAAAAGATGTATCGGATATAGTAAATGAGCGGGGCGGACATCTTTACTCCTATTTGCTGCTTCGTGCTCTTGTATGGTCACCAACTATATTTTTCAGGCACTCATCTTACTTGAAATATTGCAATATTGACGACTATATTGAGCGTGGTTTCAGAACTTTTGACGCCCCTTTAATACTTAGTATAGCGGCAAACTGTAGTTTAGGCTACATCAGTGACGTAACTGCCGTATACCGGATATCTTCAAGCTCTATAAGTAATAATGCCAGCCTGAAAAAGAGAATTAGTTTTGAACGCGGCTCAGATATGGTGCGCTCATACGTAATTTCTTTATATGGCAGGGGAGGTCTGAGCAGATGCAGAATCTTTTTGCGTAGGGCTGTTATCTATCTCAGAATTGTGCTTAGGTATCTGCAAAAGAAGTAGCAGATATATGGTAAATGGAAATGCCCTTAATGAGTTGTCTATTACGTCAGTTGTTAATTGAAGGCATATTATAATCCAGAAGCACATTGTTGCATATTTCCCACGCCTTTCGTTTAGAACGTAAAATGGCGCAAGTAGCAGCAATATCATAGCCACAGTTCCTAAGATGCCGTATTCAAGCTGACTTTGCAATATCTGATTATGGGCATGCGCGCCATATATTTCATCCTTATGGGTTAGCGCTGTAATCAAGAACTCGTCATTCCAGATGGCCTCCTTGCCAAGCATTGTTTCCCGCATAACCTCAATGGCAGTGCTGGCTCCGTATCCCGTTACAGGTTTTTGTGAGATGTTTTGCATGGCAACTTGCCATATATAGCTTCTTATGTTTTTTGACATAAGCATTGTGTCCTGTTTCTTGGGATGCAAATGTACGGCAGCCAATGTCACAATGATAAGTACCGCTCCTATGCTTATAAGTGTTTTTCTATGCTGTTTTAGCGTAATCCATATAGAGCATGCACAGATAGTATTGGCCGATAAGAACCCAATTCTTCCGCCAGAGAGTATAATAAGAATGTAGAGTAGAATGAACATTGTGGATGCCGCCACCTTTATCCACAGGTTATTGCTCGACCGTGCCGTGTAAACAAGCAGTAGCATATTGGCTGAAAAGAATATATTCACAGCCATGTGTGCCTGTACGCAAAGATGCCTTGTCTCGTTAAACAGTGTGACAGGGTCATCTGCATTTATAAGATTTACAGGCCCTATGCAATAGATGGTGTAAGCTATTATGTACAGCGATGTTAAGGTAAACGTCGTTGTAAAGATGTTTATGTTTTTTAGTTTCTCCGTATAAAACAGGGCTATAAACGCCACAATGGGGTAGCACATTCTCATTTCTAAAAGTGTACCAAAGTGTTTGGGCTCTGTTTCTATAGGGTAGAATGAAATAAGCAGCAGATATTGCAGCAGTAGCAGTACAGGAATTAGAAGGTTCCTTACTGAATATTTAACGCTTGTATATCTTCTGTTTACGATAATATCTACGAGCGATGCCACCACAAAAATAATGGTCGCCCAGCGCTGTATTTCATTAAATCTGAATGGTATGGTTGTAATAACAAACAGGACACTTGCCTGTTGTAGCCAAGCTATAAGTGTCCTGAAGTTAAGTGCTTTAACCATGATATGGCAGGTCGGATTTTATGCGTCAATACGTGCGTATGTGGCGTTAGCCTCAATGAATTCACGGCGTGGAGCCACATCATCACCCATAAGCATTGAGAATACGTGGTCTGCCGCGGCAGCGTTCTCAATGGTAATCTGGCGGAGCATACGCCCCTCCTTGCTCATGGTGGTGTCACGCAGCTGCTTGTCGCTCATTTCACCCAAACCTTTATATCGCTGTACGTGGATTGCATCCTCCTTGCCGCCGCTGTATTTGTCAATAAATGCGCGGCGCTGCTGCTCTGTCCAGCAGTACTCCTCTATCTTGCCCTTGGAGCATTTGTATAGCGGAGGGGTGGCTAAGTATACGTGTCCGCCCTCAATAAGCTCCTTCATGTAGCGGAAGAAGAATGTGAGGATAAGGGTTGCAATGTGGCTGCCGTCCACATCGGCATCGGTCATAATGATAACCTTGCCGTAGCGGAGTTTCTCAAGGTTAAGCGCCTTGGAATCATCTGCGGTGCCTATTGTAACGCCCAGTGCGGTGTATATGTTCTTAATCTCCTCGCTCTCAAACGCCTTGTGCTGCATGGCCTTCTCCACGTTAAGAATCTTACCTCTAAGCGGCAGAATGGCCTGTGTGCGGCGGTCACGGCCCTGCTTGGCTGTACCACCTGCGGAATCTCCCTCCACAAGGAAGAGCTCGCACTCAGACGGATCCTTTGATGAGCAGTCAGCAAGCTTGCCTGGCAGACCGCCTCCAAGAGGAGACTGACGCTGCACCACCTCACGCGCCTTACGTGCCGCGTGGCGTGCGGTAGCGGCAAGTATAACCTTGTCCACAATGGTCTTGGCCTCACGTGGGTGCTCCTCAAGGTAGTTTGAAAGCGCCTCGCTCACAGCCATATCCACTGAGCCCATGACCTCATTATTGCCAAGCTTTGTCTTGGTCTGGCCTTCAAACTGAGGCTCTGCAACCTTAATTGAGATTACAGCTGTAAGACCCTCACGGAAGTCATCACCGTTCAGCTCTATCTTGGCCTTCTCCAGTTTCTCAAGCATCTTGTTATCTTCAGCGTACTTTTTCAGTGTACGTGTAAGACCACGGCGGAAACCTGCCAAGTGAGTACCACCCTCTATAGTGTTAATGTTGTTCACATACGAGTGAATGTTCTCATTGTATGTGGTGTTATAGGTCATTGCTATATCCACAGGGGTGTCATACTTGTCTGTGCTAATGTGAATTACATCTGGCAGCAGTTTCTCACGAGACTCGTCTATAAAGCGGACAAACTCCTCCAGACCGTTCTCAGAGTAGAATGTCTCAGACTTATACTCTCCCTGCTCGTTCTTGTAGCGCTTGTCTGTAAGTGTCAGACGGATTCCTGCGTTAAGGTATGAAAGTTCACGTAAACGGTTTGCAAGAGTGTCATAGTGGTACTCTGTAACTGTGAATATTGAGCTGTCAGGCTTGAATGTCACCTGTGTACCTGTATCGGTGGCGTCACCAATAACTGTCACAGGACATGTAGGCTTGCCCTTGGCGTACTCCTGCATGTGTATCTTGCCGTCACGTCTTACCTCTGCTCTCAGATATGTGGATAGGGCGTTTACGCAGCTTACACCCACACCGTGCAGACCGCCGGATACCTTGTAGCTGCCTTTGTCAAACTTACCACCAGCGTGGAGCACTGTCATAACCACCTCAAGGGCGGATTTACCCTCCTTCTTGTGAATGTCCACAGGTATGCCTCGGCCGTCATCTCTTACGGTTATGGAGTTATCCTCGTTAATATAGACCTCTATGTTATGGCAGTAGCCTGCAAGCGCCTCATCTATAGAGTTGTCCACTACCTCATAAACCAAATGGTGCAATCCCTTTACGCTTATGTCACCAATGTACATGGCAGGGCGCATACGCACCGCCTCTAATCCCTCAAGCACTGTAATGCTACTGGCTCCATAATTACTTTTCTGTTCTTCTTCCATTGCTAATACGTTTTAAGAAACCGCATTTCACGGTTATATATTAAACGTACAAATATACAAAAAATCCGCCGAAACAGGGCGGATTTTTATGTTAAAAATTTGAATTAAATATCTTTTGTTTACGGAATTATGACATCATCATCTGTGTCAATGTAGCCGCCTTGCAGGGCTTGCTTTTCCTTGCGGCGCAGGTAGTAGACCACGCCATATTTTTTTGCCTCCTCCTGCATGGCGTCCATGCCTAAGTCCTTGTATTTCTCCTCTATCTGGTTCCAGAGGTCAAGTATGAGGGCGTCAACCTGACGGCGCAGTTTCTTAATCATGTCAAGGGCGCGGTCTGAGTTCTTCTGGCTCACTTTTTTGAGCTGGTAGGCGTCTTTGAAGATTTCATAGTTCACCCTTACCTTGGCAATGGTGGGGTTATAGATGGCAGCACCGCCGTTTGAAACACGCTCGTTCTCACCATCTATGATGTTCTTGCCCCATTCAAGTATAAGGGTCTCTGTGCTGAGGTCAGGCACTGAGTAGTTGTCTGGCAGAAGTTTGTAGAGCAGTTTCTTTTCGGGCTTTATCTCATTTCTGAGGCAGGAGAGGTTTAGCACCTGAATGAAGTGAGATATGTACATACGTGCAATCCTCACAGTGTTCTGGTACTTCTTGTTCTTGCCTGCCTGCACGTTCTGCTGCATACGCAGGTCTGATATAGCCCTCTCAAACTGCGGAATAATGGCGCTGATGTCATATATAACCCTGTTATTGTACGGAACGTTGCCTGCTCCTAAGGTGTCATACTTTTCTTTTGCAGTGCGCATGGCACGCAGACGGGCTGCATCGGTGTTTGGTAATCTTCTGTAAGGCATGGTATTTGATTTAGTACGTCACTCTGAGCTTAGCGAAGAGTCTCATAATCTTTGCGAGATGCTTCGGCACGCCTCAGCATGACGTTGGTTATATTATTTTTTGCGGTTTGACATTGCTTTGATTAAGGTTTTCAGGGGCTCGAGGCGTTCGGCGGGTACGTCTAGTTTGTCAAGGCAGGTTATGGCCTTCAAAAGGTACGCCGATACCTGAGCCTCGCAGCGTTTGTCAACATCCAGCTTACGGTAGATGTCTATTACTCCGTTTATCTTCTTATCCCTGTGGGTGGCGTTATCAAGCGCCAGCAGGCTGTCAAGCTCACTCTTGGTATCTCCTTTTGCAAGTTCAAGGGCTGATAGCAGCAGGTAGCACTTCTTGCCGCAGAGAATGTCTCCGCCTATGTTCTTGCCAAACACCTTAGGGTCTCCAAATGCGTCAAGATAGTCATCACGCAGCTGGAAGCTGAGCCCCATGTTAATGCCGCAGTTATAGAGAGTGTTTGCATCAGCCTCCGATGCGCCGCCTATCAGCGCCCCTATTTTAAGGCTGCAAGCCAGCAGGACGGCAGTCTTGAGGCGTATCATCTCCATATACTCGTCAAGCCCCACATCGTTGCGTTTTTCAAACTCCATGTCATACTGCTGCCCTTTGCAAACCTCATCAGCCGTGGTGGTGAACACCTTTAGAATTTCACTGAAACGCTCGCTCTTTACGGTAGCAAGCAGTTTGTACGCCTCTATAAGCATAGCATCGCCGCTTAGAATGGCGGTGTTGTTATTCCAGCGCTTGTGAACAGTGGCGTAACCGCGGCGGGTGTCTGCATTGTCCATGATGTCATCATGCAGCAGGGTGAAGTTGTGGAACACCTCTATTGCAAGCCCTGCCTTAAGAGCCTCAGTGAGGTCATCTGTAAAGAGGTTACATGCCATTAGCACCAGCGACGGGCGCACCCTCTTGCCTCCAAGTGAAAGCACGTACTCAATGGGGGCGTAGAGCCCTTCAGGCTCGCGTTTCCACCTGTTTGACACTATGGCCTGCTCTACAAGAGCTAAAAGTTCAGATTGTGAGTATATCATTGGTGAATCGAATTTAAATTTTCAACTGTCAATTTTCAACTGTCAATTGATCCTCAATGATGTCTGTCATAACATCTTTTATGTCAATTCCTGCGGCACGAACCTGCTGCGGAATAAAACTTGTAGCGGTCATACCCGGAGTGGTGTTGGCCTCAAGAATATGAGGCACGCCGTCTTCTGTAATTATATAGTCAATGCGCACAATGCCCTTGCAGCCCATAAGAGAGTAGTACTTCTTGGTGAGCTCCTGAACCTCAGCGGTCTTTTCTGGCGATATGCGGGCTGGCGTAATCTCTTGAACCTGACCGTTATATTTGGCATCGTAGTCAAAGAACTCATTAGCGCTTACCACCTCAGTCAGAGGAAATACCACCGTTTTATCCTTTGTTTTGTACATTCCGCAAGTAAGTTCAGTACCTTTAAGGAATGACTCAATAATAACCTCGTCACCCTCCTTGAAGGCCTTGTCTATGGCAGGCATAATCTGCTCGCTCTCCTTAACCTTGGTAACGCCGTAGCTGCTGCCGCCCACATTTGATTTTACAAACATAGGCAGGCCAAGCTCCTTCTCAATGGCGGCAGTGTCAATGGCATCGCCGTGGCGCAGAAGAACAGACTTGGCAATGTTAGCCCCAAAACCGTGCAGGTAGCGGTTGCATACAAACTTGTTAAAGCTCAGCGATGCAGCCAGAGGCCCGCAGCATGAGTATTTCATACCTATAAGCTCAAAATAGCCTTGCAGTATGCCGTTCTCACCAGGAGTGCCGTGAATGGTTATGTAGGCAAAGTCAAAAGTGTGCTTCACGCCCTTGCCGTCAATGTAGCCAAAATAGTTCTTGTCTATGTCATATCGTTCTGTCTCCGATATCTTGGCATACCACTCGTTTTTGGTAATAACCACCATTGTGGTGTAATACCTCTCAGGGTCAATGAATGACATAATGCCGGCGGCACTACGCATTGACACCTCTGCCTCAGATGAGTAGCCTCCGCAGACTACTGCAATGTTTCTCTTTTTCATCATTTTTATAGGGTTAGTCTTTTTTATGTAATACAAGCATGCAACTGTAACCGCCAGTCCGCACAGGGCAAACAGCACCACGCCTACGGTGAGCGGCAGTGTCTCCGACCCGATGTCAGCCACGCTGCCCATCTCCGGATAGTTCACTGTGACCCACAGCACCACCACCGCCAGAGCATTATTAAGAGTGTGCGCTATGACGTTTGTCCATACGCTGCCGGAATATACAAGAATATAGCCCAGAAGGGCGCCGAGCAGCACTCTTGGCACAAATCCAAAGAACTGGAAGTGTATGAAACTGAATATCACCGCTGTAATCCACACAGATGCGTGGATTGATTTGGTCATGCCTCTGAACACGTTCTGCAGCAGCCCTCTGAAATAGAGCTCCTCACACAGGCCCGGGATAATGGCCATGACTAATATGGCTGTGAGCAGTGAACCCGCCCCTTTGCCTTTCACCATCAGCTCAGTTATCTCCTTGGCCTCATCCTCAAGCTCACGCATTAGCTCCAGAACCTTGTTAAAGCTCTCTGGAAATGTCATCTGCTCATTGAGGGTGGCTGTAAGGCTCACAAGCGGCTGGAACGCAAGCAGTGCGGCGCAAGCCATAAGCAATGTACGCCAGCCGGATATGCGGTCAGCCTGCAGAAAGCGCATAGGCTTAGGGCTTATCATAAGAGCCGCAAGGAGCGCACCTCCGCAGAACACAAATAGTGTGCTGGTGCTCTGAATTAGCTCCATAATCTCTCTTGAACCCTTCATCGCCTCATTGCTGAGGCCTGTGGCGTGCATATATAGGACCTCAGCCACACCGAATATGCAGGCAAGAAATATAGGAATCAGAATGCTAATCAGCAGTTTGATCCAAGGTGACGATTTGTGATAGTTCAGAAACATTCAGTTTATAGTTTGCCCCCATAAGCAGCGGCATGTTGCACTCTCCAATATGACCTGCTGAAAAGTTCATTGCCACAGGGAAATCATAATCTTTAACAGCCTCACATATAATGCCGTACGCTCCGCCATTGAAGGAGTCATCCGCGTCACAGTCTGTGAACTGACCCACCACAAGGCCTGCAATCTTCTCAAACACCCCTCCAAGCCTCAGGTTCTGCATCATGCGGTCCACGTGATATAGACGCTCTCCAATATCCTCAATAAAGAGAATGGCTCCGTCATAGTTCAAATCATACGGTGTGCCGCGCAAGGCGTACAGTATGCTAAGATTTCCGCCCATAAGCCTGCCTTTCACGCTGCCTTGGCGGTTAAACGGAGTGGTTTGGAAGCGATACTTTAGCGGCTTCCCCTCTAACGCCTCTTTGAGCGCCTTCACTGCGCTGCTCTCAGGCTCCGTGGCTATGTTCTTGGTCATGGAGGCGTGCAGAGAGCGCAGCCCAAGGTTTGACACTGCGTTATGTATGGCTGTAATATCGCTGAAGCCCACAATCAGCTTGTAGCTATCGGGGCTCTTCAGCGGTGAAAAATCAATCTTGTCAATAATACGGCTCAGCCCGTAACCCCCGCGAGAGCAGAGTATTATGCCTCTGCCTGGAGCGTCTATGGCGCTTTGCAGGTCTGATATTCTCTCATCGTCCGATGCGGAGAACCTGCCTCTTTTGCCACAGGCGTGCGGTGCCACGTACACTTTGTACCCCCACTGCTCCAGAACGGCTTTGGCTCCGGCTACATATTCCGGGTCCACCGCCCCTGATGGGGACACTATATAGATTTTTCCATTATCCATTTTCAATTCCCCTTCGGGCTCATGGTGATAACCGGAATAATCATCTCCTCCAGCGATACGCCGCCATGCTGGAACGTATCTTTGTAATATTGAACGTAATAGTTATAGTTGTTAGGGTAGGCTATAAAGTCCTGACCCTCAGCAAATATGTATGAACTGCTAAGGTTAGGGCAGGGCAGGCCGGCAACATCGGGTTTCACTATTGAGAAAACCTCTTTCTTGTTGTAGGCCAGGTTCTTACCCACCTTGTAACGCAGGTTTACGTTTGTATTTTTATCGCCCACCACCTTGATGGCGTTCTTGACGCGGATGGAGCCGTGGTCTGTGGTGAGAACTATCTTGATTTTGTGGTCCGCCAGTATTCTGAACAGGTCAGATATGGATGAGTGGCGGAACCATGACTGCACAAGCGAGCGGTATGCCGCTTCATCAGGAGCCAGCTCACGGAACAGTTTCACCTCTGTACGGGCGTGTGAGAGCATATCCACAAAATTGAACACCACCACGTTAAGGTCATTGCCTAGCAGGCTCTTTACACTCTCATTGTACTTCTCACCAGCCTGGTTTGTGTTAATCTTGTTATAAGAGAACGTGAACTTCTTTCTGAAACGCTCTATCTGGGTCTTTATCAGTGCCTCCTCATTCAGGTTCTTGCCTTCATCCTCCTCCTCGTCAACCCACAGGTTCGGGTACATCTTGCGTATCTGGGCAGGCATAAGGCCTGAGAAAATAGCGTTACGTGAATACTGTGTGGCGGTAGGCAGAATGCTGTAGAAGGTGTCATCTGAGTCAAAATTGTACAGACCGCCAATCTCCCTCTGGATAATGCGCCACTGGTCCTGACGCAGGTTGTCAATAAGGATGAAGAAGACCTTATCCCCCTTGTCAAGCAGCGGGAACACCTTGGTCTTGAAGATGTCAGGGCTCATTACAGGGTGCTTGCCGCTCTCAATCCAGCCCTCGTAGTTCTTGCGTATGTATTTGGCAAACAGATTGTTGGCCTCTGTTTTCTGCATCTGCAGCATCTCATCCATGGAGCCGCCAGCCTCATCAAGCTGCATCTCCCAGAATATAAGGTTGTTATAAACCTTCTGCCAGTCCTCGGCACTCATGGAGTCATTAATCTGCGTACCAATGCGCATAAACTCAGACTGGTACCCCGATGTGGTCTTTTCAGTGATAATCTCCTGTGCATGAACCACTTTCTTTATTGACATGAGAATCTGGTTTGGATTTACAGGCTTTATTAGGTAGTCTGAAATCTTCTGCCCTATGGCCTGCTCCATAATGTTCTCCTCCTCACTCTTTGTAATCATGACAACAGGCAGCGCAGGCTGGGCCTTCTTAATTTCAAGAAGGGTTTCAAGACCGCTAAGGCCTGGCATGTTCTCATCGAGGAAAACCACGTCAAAATGGGTGTTTGAACAAGCCTCAATAGCGTCAGTTCCGCTCACAACAGGGGTTACAGAGTATCCCTTCTGCTCCAGAAAAATAATGTGTGGCCTGAGGAGATCTATCTCATCGTCGGCCCAAAGAATCTTAATCATAAGCTCAAGTTATTTACTGTTTAACATTGTCTGTTTCAGACATTCTGAAAGAGTAGAATTTCTGCATTAAATAACTGAAAATTGTTGTAATTATTGTTGTAATCATATTTGACGGAGTGGCCCAGAGACCCACCGCCTCCACCCAGAACTTCATGCTCAGGTATGATATTGCAAAATTAGCAAAAATAATGAGACTATACCGATAAAATTGCGTTCCAGTTTTAATTTTTGAACGGCTGAAAGTGATATTTTTTGAGAGCAGGAAACCTATGGTAAGAGTTATTGGGGTTACTATAACCAGCGATGCTATGTGAGGTGACATCACTATGCCGCACAGGCTCATCTCCTGCTTTGCCACAATGTAGTTGTAGATCAGAAAGTAGAACACCCAGTTGAGCACTGTGTTTATGCCACCCGATGCTAAATAATAGTAAAACTCCCTGCTCATAAACTTGCTGAACAGGGGGTAGAACCAATCTAATATTTTTTGCAAAAATTTGAACAAGTTAATTGCCCATCTCAGATAAGAATTTCACTCTGATGAGTCTTATCTCATCCTCGGTAAAGTCTCCGCCAAGCTCTGTCATGGCCTCGTCAATGCTGTCTGTATGAGCCTCACGGAAGTAGTCATATATCTCCTCAGCCTTGTCGGCGTCCATCTCCTCATCAACCAGATAGGATATGTTAATCTTCAGACCTGAGTTTACAATGGCTTCAAGCTCGTCAAGAAGGTCTGACGTATCCTCCAGACCGGTGGATATTGCTATATCCTGCAACCCTACACGGTGGTCTATAGCGCGGATTATAGAGGCTTTCAGATTTGACTCCTTAGGCTTGGTGCGCACACGCATGTCTTCAGGTCTCTCTATCTCATTCTCCTCAACATGGCGCTGTATAAGCTGCAGGAACTCCTCTCCGTAACGTTTAGCCTTGCCCGCACCCACACCAGGTATGCCTTGCAGCTCCTCCATGGTCACAGGATATGTGGTGGCCATTGATTCAAGTGACGGGTCTTGGAATATTACAAACGGCGGAACGTTGAGCTTCTTTGACATCTTCTTTCTCAAGTCCTTAAGCATTGAGAAAAGAGCCTCATCAGCGGCACCTGAACCACCTCCGCGGCGTGTAGGCACCTCATCTTCATCCTCGTCAAACTCATTATCCTTGCTGACCATGAATGATACAGGTTTCTTAAGGAACTCGTTGCCAGCCTCAGTAACCTTCAGCACTCCGTAGTTCTCAATCTCTTTGTTTATGTAGCCGGCTATCATGGCCTGGCGTACAACAGCCTGCCACAGGCTCGGACTCTCTTTCTCTCCCACGCCAAAGTTCTCAAGCTCATCATGCTTGTAGTCTGATATTTCAGCGTTCTTCTTGCCTAAGATTATGTTTATAATATGGTCAGCCTTGAACTTCTCTTTTACAGCGATGATTGTCTCAAGCACTGTGCAGAGCAGATCCTGAGCCTCCACCTGCTTCTTAGGGTTGAGACAGTTGTCACAGTTGCCGCAGTTGTCCTCAGTGTACTCCTCTCCAAAGTAGTGGAGCAGTAGTTTGCGGCGGCATACGCTTGACTCAGCGTAGGCGGCTGTTTCAGCAAGTAGCTGGCGGCCAATCTCTTGCTCGGCCACTGGCTTGCCCTGCATGAACTTCTCCAGCTTCTGCAAATCCTTGTTTGAGTAGAAGGCTATGCAGAGACCCTCACCGCCGTCACGGCCGGCGCGGCCTGTCTCCTGATAGTAGCCCTCAAGGCTCTTAGGTATGTCATAGTGGATTACAAAGCGGACATCGGGTTTATCTATACCCATACCAAAGGCTATGGTGGCTACAATAACCTGAACCTTCTCCATAAGGAAGCTGTCTTGGTTAGCGGTTCTTACGGCTGAATCCATACCTGCGTGGTAGGGCAGTGCGTTTATGCCGTTAACGTTGAGGGTGTCAGATAGCTCCTCCACCTTCTTACGGCTGAGGCAGTATATAATGCCAGACTTGCCCTCCTGAGTCTTGATGAACTTGATAATCTCCTTGTCAATGTTCTGGTTCTTAGGACGTACCTCATAGTAGAGGTTAGGGCGGTTAAATGAAGACTTGAATACCGTGGCGTTCGTCATCTCAAGGTTCTTCTGAATATCATGCTGAACCTTAGGGGTGGCGGTGGCGGTAAGCGCTATGACAGGAGCCTCGCCAATCTGTTGTATGATAGGGCGTATGCGTCTGTACTCAGGGCGGAAGTCATGACCCCACTCTGATATACAGTGAGCCTCATCCACGGCGTAGAAAGAAATCTTGATACCTTGCAGGAAGCTTATGTTATCCTCCTTTGTGAGTGATTCAGGAGCCACATAGAGCAGCTTTGTCTTGCCGCTGAGCACATCATTCTTCACTTCATCTATGGCTGACTTGGTCAGCGATGAGTTTATAAAGTGTGCCACCCCGTCCTCCTCACTGAATGAGCGCATTGCGTCCACCTGGTTTTTCATCAGGGCTATAAGCGGCGATATCACCACCGCCATGCCGTCCATGAGAAGTGACGGAAGCTGATAACAGAGTGACTTACCACCTCCTGTTGGCATAAGCACAAAAGTGTCCTTGCCAGCAAGCAGGTTTTCAATGATAGCTTCTTGGTTCCCTTTGAAGGAATCAAAGCCAAAATGCTTCTTTAACGCATCAAGTAAAACAGATTTCTTTGCCATAACAAGAGCAAATATAATAAAATGCTTTTACAAAATTAAAAAATGTTTGTTAATTCACATTATTTAACATTTGCTTTGCTAATTTTTTCTTCGGCAATCTCACGGGTGATGGTGAGGTTTTTGATGTCCTCTGTAGGCGTTTCATACATATAGTCCATCATAACACTCTCAGTAAGAGAACGTAAGCCTCTGGCGCCAAGGTTAAACTCTATAGCTTTGTCAACTATGTAGTCAAGAGCCTCCTCGCTGAACACAAGTTTCACACCGTCCATTTTGAAAAGTTTTTGATACTGCTTTGTAATAGCGTTCTTTGGTTCGGTGAGAATTCGCTTGAGCGCCTCACGTCCAAGAGGGTCAAGATGGGTTATTATTGGCAGACGTCCTATAATCTCAGGAATAAGGCCGAAAGCCTTCAAATCCTGTGGAGTCACGTACTGCATCATGTTATCCTTGTCCACCTTCTGAGTCACAGCGCTGGCACCGTAACCCACCATGCGGGTATTAAGGCGCGCGCCTATCTTGCGCTCAATGCCAGAGAAGGCACCGCCGCATATAAAGAGGATGTTCTGTGTGTTCACAGGTATCATCTTCTGCTCAGGGTGCTTGCGCCCGCCGTATGGCGGCACATTAACCACAGAGCCCTCAAGCAGTTTGAGAAGCCCCTGCTGCACGCCCTCTCCGCTCACATCGCGGGTGATGGAGGGGTTGTCACCCTTGCGGGCTATCTTGTCAATCTCATCAATGAATACAATTCCTCTCTCCGCCGATGCCACGTCATAGTCACTCTCCTGAAGCAGGCGTGAAAGTATGCTCTCAATATCCTCTCCCACATATCCGGCCTGCGTGAGCACTGTGGCGTCTACTATTGTGAACGGTACGTTGAGCTTTCTGGCTATGGTTTTTGCCAGCAGGGTCTTGCCTGTGCCGGTTGAGCCTATGAGCACAATGTTTGACTTCTCAATCTCAACATCGTCTGACTTTTTGTCCTGAAGTATGCGCTTGTAGTGGTTGTAAACTGCCACGGCCAGTGACTTTTTGGCTTCGTCCTGGCCTATGACATACTGGTCCATGAACTCCTTGAGCTCACGTGGCTTAGGGAGGTCTTTGAGACTGAAATTGAACTTGCTCTTGGAGGTCATGTTCTCCCTCACAAGCTCTGTGGCCCTCTGGGCGCACTCATTACATATATTGCCGTCAACGCCGTATATCATGAGCTGGACCTCACTCTCTGAGCGTCCGCAGAAACTACAACGCTTGTTTGACTTTGCTGCCATTATTTCTTGTTTGGTTTAATAAGAACTTCATCAATCATACCGTAGGCCTTGGCCTCCTCTGCTGTCATCCAGTAGTCACGGTCTGAATCCTGCTCAATCTTTTCAAATGTGTTGCCAGAGTGCTCTGCTATGATAGTGTAGAGCTCTTTCTTGAGTTTCTGGATTTCACGTGCTGTAATCTCAATATCAGATGCCTGACCCTGTGCGCCACCCATTGGCTGGTGTATCATTATGCGTGAGTGCTTCAGTGCTGAGCGCTTGCCTTTGGCTCCGGCTGTCATAAGCACTGCTCCCATGGATGCGGCCATACCGGTACAGATTGTGGCCACGTCGCTCTGTATGAACTGCATGGTGTCATATATGCCAAGTCCGGCGTAAACGCTGCCGCCTGGGGTGTTCAGGTATATTGAGATGTCCTTGCCTGGGTCTGATGAGTCCAGATAGAGGAGCTGCGCCTGTATCACATTGGCGGTGTAGTCATCTATCTGCGTGCCAAGGAATATGATACGGTCCATCATAAGGCGTGAGAACACGTCCATCTGCGCCACGTTCAGCTGGCGCTCCTCTATGATGGTTGGGTTTATGTAACTGTAGCTGCTTGTGATTTTCATGTAATCATCAAGGGCTAATGAATTAAGTCCGAGGTGTTTCGTCGCGTACGCTTTAAATTCGTTGTTCATATTGTTTTTTTCTGAAAGTTGATGCAAATATAATGCCATAAAACAAAAAAAAGAGAATTTTTTTATAAAATTCTCTTTTTTATTTTCGGGAGTAATGCATCCGTTAGGATGCAGCCCGCTTCTGCGGGCCGTGCGAAGCACGAAAAGGCATCGAAGATGCCATTAATTAAGGATAGTTTTTCCAGAATTGAGCGATAGCTTAATTCTGGAAAAACTTATTAAACTCGTCAAAGCTGATGCTCTTGCTCTCAAGGGTGACTTTCTCTTTGAGGATGTCCATTACCTTGTTCTCAAAAGCACGCTCTGTAGCGTTCTTGCGGCCGTCCTTGTTGCCGAGCATCTCCTGAACGTAGTTGTCAAGGATGTCATCTGGCACGCTTATCATGCCATACTGTGCAAACTGTGCCTTGGCCTGCTTCTTTGCCACTGCCTCAATGTCAGACTTCTCAACCTTAACATCGGCGGCCTTGGCAACTTTATCCTTGAAGAGCTGCCATTTGAGGTCATCAAGCATCTTAGAGAACTCTGATGCTATCTTCTCATCTGTCATCTCCTTGTTTGTCTCCTTTAGCCAGCGTTTCAGGAACTCCTCTGGGAACTTAACCTCCTTGAGGCCGTCAATAACTGTCTGGCGCATGTCAATGATGAACTTGATGTCGCTGTCAGCTACAAACTGCTTCTGAAGCTCCTCTTTGATTTTAGCCTCAAACTCAGCCTCGCTCTTAACCACGTCCTTGCCAAAGCAGTTGTCAAAGAACTCCTGGTTCATCTCAGCCTGTGCAAAGCGGGTAATCTCCTTAACGGTGAAGCGGCAGTCTGACTTGAACTCCTTAGCCTGCTCCTTGTCAAGTTTAAGCAGTGATGCAAGCTCAACCTCGCTGCCATTGAAGGCGTTGAAAGGATTAAAGTCAAAGCTCTCATCAATCTTCTTGCCGTAGCACTTCTTCTGCTCATCGGCGTTTTTCATATAGGCCGGGCTAATCATGGCGTTCTCAACCTTAACGCCGCCCTCTTTTACGTTGCCCTTCTCATCAAGCTCCTCAAGAAGACCCTTGATAACATCTTTCTCAGCTGTCTCTTCTGCCTTAACATATTTGCCAAAGCGTCCGCGATATGAAGCTGTCTGCTGCTCAATCATCTTCTTGTCTACGTCTATAGTGTAGTAGGTAACTTTGTCTTTCTTTGAAAGCTCAAGGTCAATGCTTGGAGCAATGGCAATATCAAATGAGAATTCAAAATCCTTGCCCTCAACCAGCTCAGGAGCCTTGAAATCTGCTGTAGGAAGCGGCTCGCCAAGAATCTCCACCTTGTTCTTTGTTATGTGGTCATAGAGTGCCTCTGAAACCAGCTTGTTAACCTCCTCTGCAAGGAATGCGTCACCAAACTGCTTCTTGATAAGGGCTACAGGATATGTACCTGGGCGGAAACCTGGGAACTGTGCTTTTCTTCTGTAGGCGTTGATTGCCTTCTTTACCTTCTCTGTGTAATCTGCCGGTGTAACCTGCACAAGCAGGGTAGCGTTTACGGCGTCTGAATTGTTTTGAAGAACGTTCATATTTTTTTAGTTGATAGTTGACAGTTGATAGTTGACAGTTATTGTTCTGCTAAAACTAAAAAGTGAAAACCTTGCGGCTTTCACTTCTTAGTCTTGTGCGGATGACGGGACTCGAACCCACACGTCTCTCGACACTAGATCCTAAGTCTAGCGCGGCTACCAATTACGCCACATCCGCATTAGGGACTGCAAAGGTAAAGCAAAAATTGTTAATACGCAATAGTTTGCCCCTGAAAAAATTCAGACAGTGCCAGATGTCACTCTTTTATCCCAGCAGCTTTTGCTATACGGCTTATGGCAAACCTGCCTGTAACCACTGCATTTGGCAGACCACCTGGTGCTTGCAGCCATTGGCCAGAAAGATAGACATTTTTTAGAGTCCTTAAATGCCCGTTATGAACCTTTTTAGCGGCAAATGGTGTCAATATAAAACTCATGTATGCGCCCTTATAAGCGCCACACCAGCGGTAAAAGCTCATTGGTGTCACGGTTTCCACTACGTTCATTCTGCCTATAAGAGCTGGGAACTGACGCTCAATCCTCTCAATAACAGAGGCGGCAACCTCAGCCTTGTGTGCCTTGTAGGCATCGCGGTTCAGATTATATAGCCCCCTCCATACCTCAAAATCATTCTCATACTGCACCACAAGCACCTGTAGCAAGTTCTTACCCTCTGGACTGAACGATGGCTCGCTGGCATAGTTCTTTATTAGGAAAGAGTCCTTTTCTCTTGAACCAACTACAAAAGGCTCAGTAGAGAACCACATGGTGTCACCCATATTTGACGGCAGCTCCCCGTCAACACCTATGTATATATTTACAGAGGAATATACAGGATACCTCAGCTTATCAAGGAAACGGAACTTAAAATAGTCATCAACATGTTCGCTGCTAAGCAGTTTCCTGAATGTTACGGAAACATCGCAAGCACATATTATATAGTCAGCTGTGTCATAACCGCCGTTTTCAAGCACTACACCCTTGGCATACTTGCCCTCAAAATCAATTTTTCCAACGGGCGATTTAAGTTTCAGCACACCGCCAAGGCTCAGATACTTGTCAACCATACGCTGTGATATAGCATCGGAGCCGCCCTTGGGCAGGTCACAGTTCCCAGACATAAAGGTGCCAAATACAAAAAATAGCGATGATGCGTTGAATTTATCTGGAAGATAGGCTGTTATAATATCTCTTATCACCTGGCTCTTAAACCGCATAGAGTAATCTTTTACAGAGACTCGGCTAAGTTTCTTGTGAACACTTGCAAGTGGCAGCATAGACCATATAAACTTTGCTTTCTCCCTCAAAGTCATTATGTCAAACGGTTTTTTGCCAAGCATGTTGAATGCCTTATAGCGTTTTATTGCCATAATCATCCAGTCTATCTCAGCCGCATCTTCAGGGGCAATGGCAAGCAGGTCTGACCTGAACTTCTCAACATCGCGGCTTATCTCCATACTCTTGCCTCCACTAATCACAGAAAATATTGAGCGGTTCTTAATTATCTCCACGCCTTCACCAAGCACCCCACAGTCACACCATGTTTCATAGACCTCTTTTTCTGCTGATGTGCCGGTCATCCAATGCACGCAGTTGTCAATGTGATAGCCCTGTCTCTTCCACGATGTGCACTCTCCCCCGGCAACTGCATTTTTCTCATAAATCACGGTCTCCCAACCACGCTTTCGAGCATAGATGCCTGCACTTAAACCAGCCACTCCGCCGCCTATAATAATCAGTTTCATTCAGGATAAATTTTGCGTCTTTAAAAATAATCCCGCTCAATATTTCAGGGCGGGATTTTTAATTTGTTACACATAAACAAGTCATGTTCCTGGCTCCGGTCTTCCTCCAGAACCCACACCTGGTGTCAAGACATCTTCTTCAATCTCCAATGTCACCTTCTCAATAATTGGTTTTTCGTATTTCATAATCTTAAGATTTTATTTGTTTAACACCTTAATGGTAGAGTCCTCTAATCTAATCCAATATACGCCCTGCATAGTAAGAGGTATCTCAATTGTGCTGCCATTAGAGGTGCCTGTGTAAAGTGTACGTGTCAGATTTCCTACCATATAGTCCTCACCGCTTGGCAAACCGCAAATATGGAGTACATGCTCCTTAATAAATACCTTAACGGCTGATTCTGTATCTTCCGTAACCTCTGTTGGAACATCTTCTGTGCCGTTTGCTATACGCAGTGTGTAGCTGCTGTTTGTGCCCTTGGCAAGGTATAGGATGTATGCTCCGTCCTCATTAAAGTTGTGGATTGCAGAACCGTCCTTTACAAGGTAGAGTGTTGAACCGTCAGACACATCCTTGCCGAGTGACAGGGTATAGTTGCCAGCTGTTGGAGCAAACATAAACAAATCAATGTCAGCATAGCCTTCTGCGTTATAACCAGCCTCATGAACACTTAAAGTTGTTTCGTAAGCCTTGGTGTAAATCTGTGGAGCAGAAGTTGACAGCTCAAATTTTGCAAGGTCTTTCCCAATTCTATACTCTCCTGTAACATCTGATGATGCGTTTACGAACATCTGGTCACTATATTTATCGGCTCCCTCAGGGGTCAATCTAACATTATATGTTGCAGATGTGGCAGATGCAGAGCGAAGCGAACCGTCGTTCTTGTAATTAAGGGTTGCTTTGCTGTCTGTAGCAGATTGGATAAACATAGGTGATGTTACTGCAAACGAACTTTCACCCAAGTCTATGGTAATAAATTTGTTGTTTTCAAGTATTTGGGCATAACCAGTTGATGCCAATGTTATGCCTACGTGATACAGTTGAGAGTTGCCAATGCCGTTCCAACCAGCATTCTTCTGAATGCTTGAAGGATACTCATGCAGTTCTATTTCCTTGTTCAGTGTAACTAAGTCTGCATTATCATCCTTGTAGAAACGGAATACGTTAGGTCCGCTATGAGTAATGCCCACAAGGTAGAATGTAGCTGGCTCCAATGTTCCATTTGCTGACATGTAAACCCAAGAGTCAAGTTTGCCAGTGGTTCTTGCACGTTTCTCGCTATCGTAAACAAAGATATCTATGTCTTTGCCTTGTCCGGCATGTGATTCTACTCCGTTCACAATCTTAGCCATTCCATTGGCCATAGATACTCTGAATGGAACAGCAAGTGAGTACCATTTGTCTGCGCTGCCAACACCGCTTGCATCAAACGCCTTGTCAACGTATGCCTTGCCTCTTACCTCAATCTGGGCATTGGTCTGTGTAAACTGACCGCTGTTTGATGTTGAAATCTCCAGACCAAAGTCATTTACAACAACTACATCACCAATCAAATCAACGCTACCGTCAGACTCTATGTACAGATTGCTAATAGAGTGACCGTTACCGTTAAACTCAATGTGTTTGCCAGAAACGCTAAGGTCTTGTGTAGGAACATCGCCGAGCAGATTTATAGTGCCACCGTCATGAACAGCCTCAACTGCCTCATTCAGAGTGTCATACACTTTGTCATCTATAACCTCTGCAATACCCTTATACTCATAACGGCTCTCAATATGAACATTGCCGTTAATGGTTATTTCAATAGAAGGTGTTGTATATATTGTACCGTCAACATTGATTTGTACAAATCTTATATTCTCACTGCTTGTAGAAGATGTGTATCTTATAACAGAGCCTTTGAGGTATGAGCCGTCAGCCAGTTGTGTTCCAGAAATAAACTCAATGTTATGTGACTGATATTCCACTTCATCACCACTTGCGGCTGTGCGTACAACACATGATGTGGTGAATGTCTGCTCATCAGATGTGCCGTGTACATCTCCATTATAGATAGTGGCAACTGTTGCTGTATATTCTCTGTTTGGAATCAGGTCTGTAATAACATAGTTGAAAACATCAGAATCCAAATCTACGCTGCCGTTGCTATCGGCACCGTCGGTCCAAGTTAGACGGTAGCCTGTGGCACCTGAAACCTCATTCCAGCTTGCATCTGCACGGGCAGAAAGCACATTTGTTATGTTGAAGTTCTGCGGAGCAGGAAGCTGTGTGGTAGAACCGGTTATAGTAGCGCTGCCATTCTCAATGCTGTTATACATTGTAGTAATGGTATAGGTGTATTCCACATTAGACTGCAATCCTGTAAATGTGCATGTGGTAACATTGGCGCCTAAGTCCTTGGTCTCAATTACATTATCACCCTGCTTGCATACAACCTTGTAGCCAGTCTCTGTAATATTAACATCATCCCATGTAAGTACGGTTGATGTTGGGTTCTGCTCAGAGATTACAAAATTCTCTGGGGCTGGAAGTCCCAAAACTGTAATGGACATAGGTAGATGTTTGGTACCTGCAACAAGTTCTGCTGTGTATGTACCAGGTTCAACAGATGTGTTTGCAGTAATGATTACACTATCATCGCCATAACCGCAATTACCATCTCCCAACTCATCTTTGGAGGCTGTAAACATGTCTGTTTCAGATGGTACAACGCTTATGGCTTGAGATGAATATGCAGCACCTAATGTTTGAGTAGCAGTTGTCCCTATCATGCACTCTCCAAAGGCAACCGATGTCTTATCAAGTTCCATATAAGAATCTTGAGCTATAGTGCAACCTTTGATTTTACAATCCAAATTACCTTTGTAGATAATGCGGATTTGACGTGTCGCCCTATTCAAATTCTCAATCTTCGTAGAACCACTACGAGTTCCTTGTGAACGTGTAAATCTCCATTTCTCCACCCAATTATTGCCCTCTTTTGCTTCAACTCTGACATGAGGGCCGTATTGGGTCATCTCCTCATAACTCTTAGTCGCATATTTATTAATCTCATAGGCAAAAGAAACTATTGGTGCGTTCTTATCTGTTGTTATCTCGTAAACCTTTTCGCTCCAATCAAAACCACAATCTGAAATATTGTCACAACCAAAGGTGTGATCTGCGACCTCTTGAACAGGACAGCTTGATGATTTTGTTGTAGCCGATGCGCTAACACGATCTGTGGCAGGAACCTCATTATAAGTAGCATAGAGATAGAACTCGTATAATGTGCCAGGCTTTAGACCATAGATGGTGGTTGAGTTGACGTCGGCGTTAAATGTCAGTTCCATACCAGTCCAGCGCTCATGAATCATATAGCCCTGAGCATCAGGAACTGCATCCCAAGTTGCATCCATTGAGTTATATGATACGTTACTCAACTCCAAGCTTGTCGAAACAGCCAAATCCGCTGTAGTAAATGTTACGCTGCCATAGTTTAGTGAGCGAGTGCCATCCTCAAGAAGCGAATAGATTTTATATGTGTATTGTTTGTGTATCTCAAGTGTGTCAATATTCACGCTTGTAACGTTCTGACCCACAAATACACTATTGCCATTACCATTAATGAGTTCATAACCACCTTTGGAATCTGTAATGCTATTCCAAGAGAGTGTTGCTGTTGTATAGCTGATATTTGAAGCTTCAAGAGTTGGAACTGCAAGTGACAGAGTCTTTGCTGAAACAGTATTGCTTTCATCAGTCAGTTCCTCACCTCCGTAGGCCTGTACTGTAAAGGAGTAATTTGTATTCTGAAGCAATCCGCTATATCTGTATGTGCCCGTGAAGTCAGAACTGTTTATCCATGCTGATGTGCCGTTTGAGCAGTTAACTTTGTACTTCTCGGCTCCAGGTATGGCCTCCCAACTTAAATCAACTGACTGATATGATGCTGAAACTAATGATAGAACCGGAACAGGCAGTGTAACTGTTGCATAAACATTTATTGGGTTACTGCCTATGTATATAAGAGTATTCTGCTCTCCAAGTGGAGCTGTTCCGTTTGCATTAAAGGTAACTTCCACAGGAATTGTACCGTATCTACAATCATCGTAACCAACGCTCGCTGGACTAAGTGTATAATTTGAGTTAGTTGTGGTTATCTCGCTGACCATAGTGGAGTATGCAACGTTTATTGTTGCGGATGCTGAGTTGCCGTAAACTAGATTGCCAAAATTTATGTTTGTTTTGTCAACTTCCATATATACAGCCTGTACTGCACTTACACCATAAATAGTTGCAGCAAAATTTCCATAATATACAAAACGGAAGTACTGATATCCCCTAGAAAGTGTCACACTTGATGAACTTTTTCTGCTACTGCTACTCCAGTCACCTACCCTTCTCCAACTGTTTTTAGTGCCATCTTTTGACTCCTCTAGTGTAAAGAAGTAGTCTGTATTTTTGTGTGTGGCAACTTTACTGGACGTTTCATAACTGAATGTTACAGTAGCTTGATTTTTTGTTGTTTGAAAGGTTGCAGACGGTTTTGCGTCCCAATTAAAACCTCCCCATGTTGCATCTCCCATTGTAACACTGCCAGTATATGACTGAGATTCACAGTTTGTTTCAAGGGTTGATATTTCGTTACTCTCTTTACCATTTTTGGAGACGGCATTGTTATACATGCCGTAAATAGTGCAAGTGTAAGTGTTGTTTGGAAGTAAGCCGGCAATTATACCACTTGTTGTATTTCCGCCATCAAAGATAGTAACTGCGCCATTAGATGCAACCACCTTGTATCCTGTTGCGTTTGGAATTGCACTCCAAGAACCATGGCATGTTGTATATGATGCATCACTAATGGTAAATGACGCAGAGGCATTCAGATTACCTGTTTTAACAGATTGTGCTACTGCAGATGATGTCTCTTTGTCATTAAGTTTAGATTCAACCTTAATGGAGTAGTTAGTGTCAAGTTCAAGGTTCTCAAAGGTGTAGGATGTAACAGATGCTTCAACCTCATCAATTTTTGTTGAACCAAGATACAACACGTATGATGTGGCACCAGTAGCGGCATTCCATGTTACGGTAGCATTATCAAAGCCAGCGGTCTTGCCAGTAATTTCTGGAGCCAACAAAGTCTTGGTTGTAACATTGCATCCAGCTGATGCAGCTGACTCAGTATTAAAGGCATGAACCTTTACTGTATAACTGCCAGAGTTAACGCCCCACTGCAAGCCATTAATCTGATAGCTGTTTGTTTCAGATTTGCCAACCTGATGACCATCCTTGTCATAGATTACATAGTAGTCATATTTATCTATATCTGCTACCTCTGTCCAACTTAATGTGGCAGATAAGTAGTCTGGCGTGCATGTTACGTTCTGAGGAACGTTGATTGACGTTGTTGTGAAATCCTTGGAGTCTGTTCTGCTGGTCTCTTTACCGTTAAGTACAGACTCAACCTTAACATAGTATTTCTTACCTGGAGTAAGTCCGCTAATTGGCATTTTTCTCTCCGATGTGGCCATAACATCACTTCCATACTTGGTGTATGTGGAACCATTGTCTGAAGACAGATATACTCTATATAGCGAAGCACCTTCAGCTGCATTCCATGTTACTTCAGCGTTGTCATAGTCTATATTGCTTACTGAGACTCCTGCGGGGGCAAGCAACGTTTTTGTACTGAACGTTTTTGATGCGGCATCTGAACAATTTGTGTCTTTTGCGGTACAAGCTTTTACACTGAAGGTATAAGATGTTCCCCACTGACGTCCAGTCCAAGGATATGAGTTATTCTTTCCCTCATATAGTAGCGTGCTGCCATTATATACTTGATAGTAAGAGTTGTTTGTCCCCGACCAAGAAAGGGTTGATTGTAGAAATTCCTCAGTTGCGTTAAGATTTGATGGTATTGTTGGAGTACCGACACCTGATACGGTTGCAACATCCTGACCACCCATTTTGATATTCCCACTGTATGGTTGTACAGCTGTTGGTGAGAAGGAAACTGTAACAGTATAAGAATAACCACTTCCTTTTTGTACAGTAGCTGAAAATCCAGTAGGGCAATAAATGGATGGTGTTGATGTTGACAATACGTTGAAGCTTCTTGTAACGGAAGATGTTGTACCTGCTTCTACATTGCCAAACGATTCTAGAGTCGTTGTCTTAATTGTAAGGCGTAAATCTCTGCAATATCTGATTTTTCCTAATGTGGAAGCATTGTTTTTAAAATAAATTGCAGAAGCAGAAGTGGACGGAGAAAACGAAGTTGACACATTATCCCATACTTCATTGTAGTAATATTCTGTACAAATTTTTTTCCCGAATATAGTAATATAAGTTTTGCAATCACCCTGCTCCTCGACAGATGGAGTTCCGGAGTATATGTTTTTACCGCCACTCGTTGTCCCTATATCAAAGCTATTAGTTGCTTCTTTTGCACTATGAACTTGACACGTTACTCCGCTAATCGCATAAGTGGATCCCAGCGATACAGACGAGCTGCCTTTAACCGCGACCTCTACTGTATTCGGATACGTAAACGTATAATCTCCCCACACATTCCCAACAAAAATTAATAGAGAAAAAAGAAGTAATAAACTTTTTTTCATAATTTTTTACATTTGTTTTTGCTTGTTGAAACTACTTTTAAGTGCGATGTAAACGATTGAATCTCAATCGGTAGAATTTAAAATGCACGCCGCCTCCTTAGCATTTGGCGCAAAGGTAATGAAAACAAATGTTAAAATTGGATTTGAAGTGTTAAATTTTTTGAGCGGAAGTTACTTTTAACATTTCAGTTTTCAGAATGTTACAGAGATGTTACTTCTCTGGTAAAAAACGGCGATTGTTATACCAAGAGGTTACTTGCAGCTTCTATATATGACTCTGCCTGTTTCTTCAATTCATTGGCAAGTTCTGCATCGCAGTAAAAGAAATCATCATAATCTCCGCTCTGCCTTTTGGAGAAAAGAGTTGAGTATATCTTGCCCATTTCTACAGAAAGTAATCCCTTGCTCACAAAATGAAGCCCAAGCATAGATTTGACGCCACTATGTGTTTGTGCAGCGATATTGTTTTTTAATAGTAATGCTATGGTAACATAATAACAGGCATAGTAAAGTCTATTAACCGCAGCAACGTAAAAGCCGTTGTTTATCAGTGTATCTGCTGCCTTTAGTGAGTCTTTAGCTCTTTCTTGCCTGTACTCAACAAGTGCATTCCTATCTTCTGCTGATAATGTTTCTTTCATAGAATAATTCCCTCATTTTTAACATTAACGTAGAATGGTGTTTTAAAAGGGCGGTTCTCCCATTGATATTTTGTCATAACAACAGGGTGAATAGGGATGCCTGTACTTAATTCAATTTTATATAAAGGCATTGTAATTGCATTCTCAGTCTCATACGTAAGTTTTCCTTTGTTCAATAATATGAGTAAGTCAATATCGCTGTCTTGTTTAGCGTCCCCACGTGCCTCTGAACCATACAAAATAGTTTGTATGTTCTCTCCAAACGGTTTTAACGCCTTCTTGATACTATTTACTATGGCAGGTCTTCTCATATAAACACCTTGTTTCCCGCAAAATTAATAAAATTTTCTTAGAATGCAACATTTGTCAAATTACACTATGGTTTATTGTGTTATAAACTCGATATTCTCCTTAATTCGCTCGGCCCAGATTGGCAGATTGGTTGCATATTGTTTTGCAATTTTGCCATCGGCGATACGGAATAAGATTTTTGCAGCTTCTCCGTTTTGTGTGTTATCGTAAAAGTATACTCTATCCACATATTTTGCAACTGTGCAGATGTTGTATATTGATTTAGAGTATCTTGTGATGATTTTGGATATGGGGACATCGTGGCCGCCATTTAAAACTCTGTTGGCCACACGTGCGGCGTTTATGATTGGGCTTTCAGTTGCAACAAAGAAAATTCTGATGAAATATCCTGCTTCAATGGCGCGTTTAACGTAGTTAACTTTGTCATCGGACGAGAACACGGTTTCAAAAATCAGACTTTTCCGTTCTTTGAGATATTGCTCTCTCAATTCAGAAGCATATTGTGCCGCTTGTTTTACTGCTATGTCTGAGTTCCAATCGCCAAAAGTGTTTTGGGCTATATCATCAGGGTTGATATATTCACAGTCCTCTAGCCACTCGTGTTTTAGAATACGAGATGTGATGGTTGTTTTGCCAGAACCATTTGGACCGGCAATGATTATGAGAAGGGGCTTGTGTTCTGTCATTGTGCGGCAAAAGCTGAGTTTATTACCTCTGTGAGGTTTCTTTCAAAATTCTCTTTTATTATTGCATTGTTATGCCTCACTTCTTCTGCTGCCTCATGCATGATGGCCTCCAGCATCTCATCTGTGGGGTCATCATAACTTGTGAATCTGTATGAGTTCAGTTCTTCTGGGGTCATTATTTTCTTTTTAATATTGTTATTGTAGCGGGCGCTCCATACGCAGATAGATGTGGCCAAAAGCCTTCACCATGCCGGTGGGTTTGAAGCCTATATGGCTGTAGAGGCGCAGCGCGGGCGGGTTCTTGGGGCTCACAAGCAGGGTGGCCTTCTCAATGCCGGTCTTGCGGCCACGCTCCAGGGCGGCGGTAAGCAGCGCACGGCCGATGCCTTTGCGGCGCATGTCAGGGCTCACAGCTAAGGTGTCCAGATAGTATTCACCTGCCTTGGCCTCGTCAGCCATATTGGAGAAGTCACATTTCAGGGCGTCACCCACATTGCTGAAAGTTTTTACACGCAGGGTGGAGTAGAGGGCGCCGTCGTATGAAATCATGATGCCCACACGCTCACCGTCCACCTCAGCTATGAGGGTGTTCTCATAACTGTAAAGCACGTCTTTCATGGCGCACACAGTACTAAGTGTTTCAGCGTCAGAGTCTTTGGCATCGGGGACGCCGATAGCCCACAATATGCGCTCCGCCATAAACAGAGCGTCTTCTTTCACGGCTTTACGTATGGTTACAGGGGTGTTCATAAGGCAAAAGTATGATTTCATCAAACAAAGTTAGTGTATTTTCCTTAATTTTCACTAATTTTGGTGCACTATCTGATTTTTATCCCCTGAAATTATGAAAACCATAACACTGAAACAGACCTCCACCGTGGTTCCAGCCATAGCCATGGGGTGCATGCGCATAGCGGACAAGAATATAACAGAGGTGGAGAACTACATACGCCACTGCATGGATGTGGGGCTTAATTTCTTTGACCACGCCGATATCTACGGCGGCGGCGCCTGTGAGGAGAAGTTTGGCACGGCGATGCGTAACCTGGGCACTCCCCGTGAGGCGGTTTTCATACAGTCAAAATGCTCTATAGTGCCAGGCGTAATGTACAATATGTCAAAAGATTACATCCTAAACGCTGTTGACGGAATCCTCTCACGCCTTGGGTGCGGCTACCTTGACAGCCTGCTCATGCATCGCCCTGACGCCCTTGTGGAGCCGGAGGAGGTGGCTGAGGCTTTTGACATACTGCAGAGCAGCGGCAAGGTGCGCCACTTTGGTGTCTCAAATCACAAGCCCATGCAGATAGAGCTCCTGCGCAGGTACGTGCGTCAGCCCTTGGAGTTTAACCAGCTGCAGCTCAGCATCCCCGTGTGCGGCATGATAGCAAACGGCCTTGAAGTGAATATGAAAACAGAGGACTCACTGGACCGTGACGGCAGCGTGCTTGACTACTGCCGCCTCCATGATATAACTATTCAGGCATGGTCCCCATTCCAGCATGGGTTCTTTAGCGGAGTATTTGTAGGTGATTATGAGCGCTTTGGAGATTTGAACCACGCCCTGCAGCGCATGGCTGACATATATTCCGTAACCCCCACCGCCATAGCCGTGGCATGGATAATGCGCCACCCCGCGCAAATCCAGACCGTGGTAGGCACCACCAGCCTTAATAGAATAGATGAGATTGCCGCAGCCAGCCGCGTAACCCTCACCCGTGAGGAGTGGTACGAACTCTACCTCAAAGCCGGCCACATGCTGCCGTAAAGGATGATGCTATTACATCCGCAAAAACTCTGCTGGAGTAAGTATCTTGGTTCCCTTATGTTCCCCTAACGATGTCAGGTCAGCATCGCCTGTAATGATGTAGTCAGCATGAACAGTTTCCGCAAGAGACAGCAGAAATAAATCCTTTGGATCTCTGATATCAGACACCGCAATATCTCGAATGTCCGAGAATTTACAATACAATTTAATTATCCTAAACAGCCTGTCAACATCACCATGTTTACAATATTTCTGAATTTTAGGACGTTCAGAAACCTCATGAATCTCTTTTATAAGCTCAGAACAAACATGTACATCAATATTGCTATCTTGAAGAACACGAGAAAAAAGTTCCTTTTGAAACCCCAAAAGGAACGATATCCATACGTTGCAATCAATAATAAGATTCATTTGCAATAACGTACTGCTTTAACCTCATCCATAATATCACTTTCCGTGATATCATTAACAGTTGGGCGGTCTGCCAGAAACTCCTTAAGAACATCTTCTCGTGTCTCAGACACCCATCCAAACTTCTTAATAAGTTCATTGAATAGTTTCCTGTCAGTTCTAGGAATATTCAAATAGACCCCAAATGTCTGTGTAAGCGCAATGTTTGACATAAGCTAAATATCTTTCAGGCAAAAATACGCATAACGCAGTAAATCTCCAAATTTTTTTTTTCATTCACCACCCCGATGCCACCACAAGTACGCACATAAAACACCCCGCCACCTGACGCTTCAGGCAGCGGGGCTTGCAAAAAAACTATTGATTTAACACGGGTATTCCGTCATTTTGTAGACTCTCTCGTCATGCTGAGGGGCGGAGCCCCGAAGCATCTCGTCATGATTCAGAGACCGTTCGATAACGTCTTACGAGATTCTTCGCTACGCTCAGAATGACGACACTCATCACCATGAACCACAGCGGAGCGTCAAGGGGCAGGGAGCGGCCGCAGCTATTATTACAGCTGGAGGATAGCGACTCACACTCAGATGGAGATTTACCTGATTCGTAGCACTGTATAACCAAATTGCTACAGCACTGCTCGCAAGCGGCAAATGTTGGCATACTGGTGCACTCGCTATAATCAGTTTCACCTAACTGCTCAAGGTAAGTACCTTTTATAAGAGAGCCGGAACCAACAATATTCTCAGTTGCACTATAACCCTCTCCACCAGAAGTATACGGAGTATAAGATGTCCCAGGAAGTGTTACCGCCAGCACCACTTGTGAGGCCGCAACACTCAATACCAATACTATTAGAATTCTTAGATTTTTCATCATTTATGTTATTTACTTCAAAATCACTTTCTCAGTTCTTGTCATCTTGTCTGTTATTACCTTAACAGTATAAACACCATTCTCAACACCAAGTACAGTTTGGCTAATCTTAGCACCAGTGACTGGTACGCTATATGCGCGTCCTGCCATGTCAAAGAGCATGATTTTCTCTATGTTGAGATCTTGGCTAACCGATACTGTCAGACGATGTCCTATTGCGTACACATCTATTCCGCTACCTGCTGTAGTTGAGTTTACATCATCTACTGATGTAGGTACGTCATGCTGCTCATCAGCATAGTTCAGAATCAGGTAGAAACGACCTGCACAGTCGCCTGGGGCAATACCATTAAAGTATGGAGCATCGCCATCAGTTAGATCGTATGTCTTACCTTCCACACGGTCTTCAAGCACAATGCTCTCAAATCCATCTGAAGCGGCAAGAGTAAACTGAACGTTGAGGTTCTTGCTCTGCTTGTTACGCAGGCTCAGAGGGATGACTGTTGCCTCGTCGTCAATGCCGTAAGTAGAGTACTTGGCATCGCCAGAAGGAATATAAATCTCTGGAGTGCTCTCATTGTAAGAGAATGCCTTGTTAAGGTTCTCTGCGTTATAGCGAACATTAACCATGCTTGCTGTACCGTCCACCGTGTTCTGAACACGTAGTTTAAGGTATGTATTAGCATAGGCGCGTTTTACATCAAGATAATCCACGTAGTTTGTAGAACCACCCTTCTGTCCATAATCATCATGAACTGTAGTAACGCTTACATTGTTCTTAGAATTACTGTAAAGTACAAAACCACTATTTGGTGTAACATAAACAGCATTAGCCTCTACGCTTGATGCGTCCACATCATCCCAAGATTTATATTTGTAACTATAAACCTTAGCCTTTAATCCGTCACTGCTCTTGCGGTCAAGAAGCTTAGCCACATTAAGATTTGCTGGGTATGAGTTGTTTACAAAATACCAAGTATTCTGAGTAGTCAGGCTGTAGGTTGGCATTGCATCCTCATTAGCAAAACGACCCTCAAAGTTGAATGTCTTAGGAGCATCACCATCTGAAAGTTTAGACGGGTCATTATCATAATACTGATAGTAAATCTTAGCTGGCAACTTATATGGTCCATACTGGTCTGGAATATAGATACCAAACGCTGATATAGGGTCTACCGTTTCTGAAAGACTTGTAAACGGAGTGCCTGGCACAATGTCATCCCCACTGCGCTCAAAGTGCTGCATGTAAACGTGTGGCAAATGGTCTGCAATGTAGAAGTCATTACTAATTACGCTTGGTTCTCCCTCGTTACGGAAGTTCTTGATTACACCTCCTACAAGAATCCACTGCTTACGCAAAGCAGTTAGACTGTTACGACCGTGATGATAGTGAAGTGCACTGCCCTCCTTTAGGTTTTCAACACCAATTATGGCACCACCAGCCTCTATTGTTATACCTCTTGCAAATTGAGATGTTTTCTCAAATGGCTGCATACCAAGGGCGGCTGCGACATACTCTGCTGGGTACGTACCACGTGTTCCCGTATCGCTCCAACTTGGAATTTCCGGAATATTCTCCAAATCTTTAGCGTTAGGAATAATTACGTGTAGGTTACGAGAGAAGAAACTTGCACAATTTAGTTTCTTGCCATACTTGTTGGTCCAGTTTGAACGTAAATCCCATGCTCCGCTCTTGCCTCCAGCCCAAATGATAGTATCAACCTCAGCGATAGGAGCTTGTTGGAACGCTCCGTAACTCCAATCTCCACCAGCTTCTGAGCGGATGAGAGCACTATTACGGTCTGCGAACACCGTGTTAGCTATGCCAAGATTTGAAATATCACTACTTGGACGTGCACCTATATTAAGTTTACTTCCATTTAGAACAAGTTCATCCGGATCATCAGCGGTAGATTTACATACTTGTGATTCTACGTCAATGTGCTTGTCATCAGGACCAAAAGATAAACCAGAGTGTGCGCTCTCATCAGATGGAGAATCTGATGAGCATTTGCTCCAGAAGTTATTGAAAGCATAATTGTCTTTATAAGTACCTTCGGTCAGGTCTTTGTCTAAGAATGCATCGGTATTGCTATTACGCTGATATATCAGATCATCATAACTATAGCAGTTATTCCATTTAAATTGGATAAGATTTTCTTTATAGCTTGTTTCTCTTCCAGCCTGAGAATCCGTATTAGTCGTTGACGGACCACCAAAGCGTAGGAAGTCTACTTTATATCCAGAAGATGCATGGTCTGCAAGATAGAATGTATTATAGTATATGGCAACGTTTTTTACTTCTGCAGGGCTACCCGATTTTGCAAAAACCATAGGGCGGATAAATGCCACGTTACTATCAAACATGTTGTCATTCCAGAATACATTATTCATTACAAGAGCATCTTGAACACTCTGTAGCCATAGCGTGGTAGAGTGAGAACCCCTTAAAGAGTTACGAGTAAACTGTACACTTTTGCATCCCATGAGTTTAACAGAAGCACCCCAGAATTTATCATTATCTCCAGAACCTGAACCCTCAAGGTTAAATATGCACTCCTCAAATTTTAATCCATTGCAACCTACAGCGTGAACGCAGTTAAAAGCAGTGGCGTCTATCTCACAACCTATAAGTTCAATATTGGTGTTTGAAAACACACCTGGGGTAACAACATTGGGCTCATTACTATCATCAATATAATAACCAAACTCTACTGCTGAACCTTTATGACCAGATTCTGAAGATTCACGAGTAATTATTAGATTCTTTAGTGTAATGTAACGAGAACGAAGCATACCAAGACCGCCTTTAAATGTAGGCTTGTCCGTTGGGTCTTGAGCACGAATTATAAGACGGCTTGTAGGAGCATAACTTGGCGCAGAATAAGACGCTTCATAGCCGTTTATATTACTAAGATCCACACGGGTGGAGTTATCCTCATTACCGTAAGTGCCAGGAGCCACCTCAAAAATTATGGGCTTCTGGACTTTGTTGTAATTGCTATTGTCTATCCATTTTGGGATGGTTTCACCACCTGTACCTGTGTGTGTCTTTTTTGCATCAGCAATTGCATTAGCAAGTGTATGGAATCGGAGCTCGCATGGGTCTTCTGGTTGTGTATTGTCGATGGTGTAGTATATGGTATCTCCCACAGAGAACTTACAAGCCACATCCGCGGCTGTAGGAATTGTAAAGGTGTCATCATCTGAATAATAATACACGTCAGAGCCCTCACTCTTTACGTATGCACGGTAATGATAAGTAGTACCAGCTGCAAGTGCAGTACCAGCATCGCTTGCGCTAAAGGTGCGGGTGAATGGAGCTCCTCCAGCAGGAAGAGATGTCTCTGATGTGATCTTTACTACATTGTTTGATATTGTAGGGTTGGCAGATGCTCCATATACAAAGCCGTACTCCTTGATGGAGAAGTCACAACCGTTCTTTTGCAAGTAACCGCTAAGTGTTGCCTTAGGACCCCTCTCAACCACTGGTTCTGCGGCTATCTTAACAACAGGGTCAGTTGCACTTCTTACATTGGCAGTAAGGTTGATGGTGTGAGTTTTGCCATAACTATCTGTAATAGTCAGTGTGGCACGCTTTTCACCAAGAGGAGTGGCTGCACCGGCCGTAAACTCGACCGTTACGCCAGTGTTGTCAATAGATGTTACTGAGAATAGATCTTTATCTTTACCTGTTCTTACACAGTTCCCTGTAGTAGGAGCTGTTCCATAGTGTGTAAATGTTATTTTCTTTGATGTGTTATTACCCTGTTTAATTGAACCAATACTTGCATCCTGACTTTCTGAAGAGAAACCTGGGAGAGTAAACTTTATGATTTTATCGGTCATTGCACAGCTATTACAATTGCCCTCATAACCTTTTACATCTAAACGATATTTGAATTCATAGTTGCCGACAACCATCTCTGATATGTCAAAGAGCAGTTTGTTTGGAGCAACTTCTATTTTCTTATCTTTATCAGCGTTACTTCCATAGTCTGCAGACCAAACTTCATAAGAACCGCCATAGGAGCCATCGTTAACCTTATTTTGGCCACTTATATAGAGATATCTTGAACTTCCCCAACACCATGCATTATAATTGTCAAGGTATATATCAGTGGTTACAACTCCCAAGTCCTTTGGATTCTCATCTAAAGTTGTTGCTCTATTTCCATGATGAGCATAATTAGTGCCATTATAGCCAAACTGAACATAATAAACATAATTCTCGGCACAACTACCACTACCTTTTTCGAAAAAACCATAGTTTGCAGCCCACGCAGTAGACGTACCAAGAGTTAAAACTAAGGTTAGCACCGCCATAGCACTACTACGGCTCATTGTGCGTTTTAATATTTGTGATATACTTTTCATAGTCAACTGTCAATTATAAATTATCAACTGCTTAACACCCCTCATCTTCCTCCTTCTTAACCGTTACCTCCACACTCTTGCTTACTGAAGCGCAGCTCGATGTGTATCCCGTAACAGTTATGGTATAAGTAACGTCAAATGCTTTGCTCTCAGCGCGGAACTTAGCCGTGGCTGATGGTAGATTCCCACTTGTGTTATATACAGTACCTCCTGCCGGAGTTGCTGTGTAGTCTAAGCTGGTCACATTACCTTTGGTACCCGTAGTGGTCAGTGTTACCACTGTGTACGGATAGACGTCTGTTGTAGGAGACGCTGTAAATGTGCTTATAGCAGCTCCTCCTAAGTCTGAAGCAGGAGCGGAATATGTAAATGTAAGTGTGGCGGTGGCTGGCTGATAGCCATCTGCATTGGCAGTAAATGTGTACTCGTATGCACCTGCAGCCTTATCAGTGGTATTCCAGACCATCTTATCACCCACAAGGCTAAAGTCTGCTTTGGCATCGGTGGCAGGGCTAACTGTAGAGCCTGCTCGCTTGTTTATCTGTACGTCCCATGTGGTTGGCGCAGGGCTTACAAACATCTCTGCCCAAGTAAACTCATGCTCCCCAGGGCAAGCCTTAAATGTGCCACCTGCTATATTACTCTTAATAAACTTGCTACATGTGTAGGTAACAGGCACTATCTCACTATAGGCAGACCACCCTGTTGTATTTTTTGCAGTACAGCGCAGGTAGAGAACCTCTCCCTGGCTTATTACAGAGCCTATCTCGGCATCAGTGAGGGTAAGAGAGGTTGATTGACCTAAAGATAATGTTAAACCTGTAAAATCTTTAACTTTCATTTTATACGAGCCATCCTGACGGAAAGCGCGGTTATTTGAATAGTAAAGTTTAAAATCAGTTACGGTAGAACAACCTGTTTTACCTACATGGCCTTTTGTTGTAAGGCCGCAATCGCCATCAATAGTTGGCTGAGTGCCTAAACGTACTGTAGGTGCGCTCGGTGTGTCAGGGTCAGGCGCAAGAGCTGTTACTGATAGGACATTATCTACAACTGTAAATGTGTAGGTGTAGCCCGTCGTTACCGCTAACTGCATATTATAGTAACTTCCAGAACCAAGGGTTAGAGAATATTCCGTATCAAGAGCAACCGTGGCGTTGTCAGCCTTAGAATATTTACATGATGCGGCAGAACAACTTGAAGCATTGTAGATGTTAAACGTGGCTGTACCTGTTGCAATTGCCACACGGGTTATAGAACCACCACTCATAAGCCTTACACCATCATCTGGGAACTGTGCGGGCAGGTTTATATAGTAGTTTGTAATTGCTGAAGTACTAACGCTAAGCGTACCAGCGGTGGATGGGTTGGAAACGGTGATTGCGGTACGAGCTGTTACACCACCAAGACTTGTAGGAGAACAAGTTCCCGTACCAGCACTTAGAGAGGCTGAGTTTAGTTGGTATCCACTTGATGGTGTTACATAGAAAGTGAAGCTACCCGTAGATAACACGCTTTGGCTTTCAGGCTCAAATGTACAGTTGCTCCCCGATGTGGAGATAGTGTAATAAGTACCAGCAGGGGTAACAGTAAGAGTGGAACCATTGTATGTTAAGGTAACCTCCTGCTCTGTTTCAAGACCCATATTGAAAAAATGGTAACTCCCATCATGCGAAGTACCGCTACAATTATAACCTTGAGTTGTATTGCACCATTTCACTATCCCATTAGGGTCTGAATATGTTTTTGTACTCATATCCACTGTCCCACTGTAATAATTTCCACTTGTAGTGCTAACGCCTATGAAGTTATTTCCGGTGGTAAGGGTGACTTTACACCCACTTGCTCCAAGCGATGTGATGCTTCCGCTACAAACATTACTATCAGATGTCCAACGGTACAGGTAATAAGTAGCCCATGCACCGCTACTTAACGTAAGCATTGCCGCTATCAAGGCAAGTTGCTTTAATATTTGTGTTGATTTTTTCATAATCAATTATTTTTTCAATTTTTAACATCAAACAAGTTTAAGGTACGCAGTTTTCTGTATCCGCTATCACTGTTATAACAGCAGTGGCTGTACAGCCCGCGCTTGTGGTGGCGATAAGGCGGTATGGTGAACCTGCGGTATTTGCCTTTAAGGTTATTGAATTTGGTGTGCTGTCGTACGTGTAGGCGTCCGCGCCCTCACCAGAGAGCACCCATTTGTCTATCTCTGTATTTGTTGATGTTATTGTTATCGCCTGATACTGCCTTACGGTAGGCGTGCCAGGGAGTAGACGTGGTGTAATATTTACAACTAATACTATGCCACCGTCCTCTACATTCATTTCTGTAGGGCACTGAGATGGGTCAACACCATAATACGCCGTGCATGTATATACACCTGATGAGGTCACAGGGAATGTCAATGCGCTGCCTGTACCTTCCACAGGAACTCCATAGTTGGCATCGTCTTTCTTTAACTGATATGAGTAACCACTCTCGGAGCCTGTCAGGCGGAGCGAGCCACCAGTACCTGTTGATGAACCGTCGCCCTTACCGCATAGTGCTGTCGCACCCTCATTGGTAAGTGTGAACACTTTCGGTCCATTAGCTGTAAATGTAAATGTTACAGTTGCAGAATTCTTAGCATTATAGTTAGTATCGGCGTCACGTTTGGCTTGAAGTATCACTGTACCAGCGCCACTTACAGTTAGAGTGCTACCGCGGATTTCTCTCTTATCTGCTGCTACTGTTCCACCAGTTATTGTAAACGAATATGCACCCGTGCCATCACCACCGCTCGCTTCAAGTGGTATGTCCGTGCCCAATGTGCTTACGCAGTAACTTGTAGTTTCGTTATCTATGGTTACTGGAGTAGGCTGGTCTATTTGGTTGATGGTTAGTGTCCCTATGCTCAAACCCTCTTCAGCGCAATAATACGGAGATGTTGAACTTTTATCCACATCTATTGTAATTGCGTATGTACCAGCATTGGTTGGCGCGGTAGTTGATCCTGCGTATTTTATGGTGATTGCACCGTTTCCTGCACCAGATTTTTCGGCTACGGTTACAGTCTTTGGATTACCATCGTAATCTTGTGTGTTACCAGAAAGGTTAAAGTCTGATGCTTGGTATTTTCTATTGACGGTAATATCTGCGGCGGTAACAGTAGTAGCCGAAGGACATACGCCGTTTGTAACTACAGCTTTATAGTATTTAGTTCCTACTTCGTTAATAGGAGCTTTATACGTTGAGTTTGTAGCACCGCTAATGGCAGTTGAAGAACTTGGAGTAAAATCGCTTGTATTCCCTACATGCCACTGAATAGTACCCGTATAAGAACCTAGAGTAAGTGTTTTTGTGGCCCCTAAACATTGTTCTGCGCTACCTCCTGATATGGTTCCTGCAACGGAGGTGGCATCAATAGTATACTTGCCAGAAGCATTACTGGTCACGCTATTTGAAGTACAAATTCCACTGTTTGTGACTACACATTTGTAATACAATTCGCCTGCTGTGGCAGTTGACGGAGTATAAGTGGCTGTGGTACCACCCGAGCCAGCAGATACGTTGGTGTATGTGCCTCCACTTGTAGCACATTGTTTCCACTGGTAAGTATATGCACCTACACCACCCGTAGCCTCTACTGTTAAAGTTGCTGGAGAAGCATCATTTATACAGTATTCTCTATCTGTATCGGATGGTTGTGTTGAAACAGTAGGATTTGAGCAAGCTGTAGTGGTAAAGGATTCAACTGAGCCATAATATTCTACGCCACCTGAAACCACAAACGCCTTGTAGTAATAAGTTGTGCCTGGCGTTAGATTTTTTATAGTTTTAGCAAGACGTCCTGCGGTTTGTGAACCATTATACACTTTCGTTGCAGGAGACGAAGTCGTTCCATAATAGAATCCACTTTCAGATGTGCTTATTGATGCGTATTCTGAAGTTTTTGGATATGTTCCCCATAATTTTGCTTGTGTCCATGTTATATTGTCAGGTTCATCCGTTGTTGGCACAGGGACCTTGTTAAGGGTAAAAGTGTAATATGGAGCCTTTGGGGTCCCTGTTGCTCCATGATAAGAAATTGTAAGTTTCAACTTATCACCACTGCTCACTGCAAATGTATTTCTCAAATTATGGTTGGCGGTGTTAGTAACTCTGTATATGTTGGTATATGTACTTGGATCAGCAGGACAATATGCTGGTAAAATATAATTTGGAAGACTCATATTTGTCACAGATTGTACCGTGAACTCTCCACCTGTCACACTTTCTGAGCCTGCCACGAAGTCTGATGGTGCAGTCCATTCGTATGTGTAAACAGATGATGTGCCACTGCCAGTCTTTGTCATGGTTTGTGTAGATGTGTTCACTGTCCACGAATCAGTTGATTTAATCAACGGTCCTGCTACATACAGAGTTCCCGGAGAAACATTCACCGTAAAGGTACCAGTTTCGTCTGTACTACCGCATCCGGCACCTCCTGTTACAGTGTACTGACCTTCACGCCTGAAGTTTATGTTTGAGCTGGTGCTACCAGTGGCGTTCGTAATTGTATTTGCACCCGTAAAAGGTGTAGGACTTACAGAAAAAGACCAATAGTCTCCCGCACCACTTGGAGAAACAGTCATTGAGTAGGTTGTATTACTTGTAATCGCTTCTGAATCTCCAGTATTTAGGGTAAGTGAGCTTGCTCCTCCTGTTGTAACACTTGTGACACTTGACTTTGTTGTAAATGATTTATAGTTTGTACTATAACTGGTTTCAGTTGCGTTTGTGGCGTATGATTTGTAGTAATAAGTTGTACCTGAACTAAGCGTCCCACTTGGTACCGTTACCGTATAAGGATCTGTTGAATCTGGTGTCGCATGATTAACCGTTGTAACAAGATAAGCATCTGTACAGGCACTGTTACTATAAACCTTGACACCGCGGTAAGTAAGAGATAGTGTTTCACAGGAAGCATCTTGTCCCTTATTAGTGACTTGGCCTCCAAGGGTTGCACTTGAACAGGTAATATTTGTGGCGTTAGGCGGGGTAGCACTTAATGTAGGTTTAGTTGCCGTACATTTAGTCTTAAATGATTTATTAGCTCCGTATAATGTAGAGCCTCCTGATTTAACGTATGCTCTATAATAGTATGTTGTACCCTCTGAAAGACCAGTTGCACTATGTGAAATGCTTCCACTACCGCTTGTGTTATCTTTATGCTCTGAGGTTGGATTAGACGATGTGCCATAACATATACCTTTTTCTGTTATTGAACAATAACCAGATGTAGTTGGATATGTACCAGTGAGTGTAGCTGTAGTTGTTCCTTTGGCAGACGGAGTGTTTGCTGTAGTTGGAGTTGGGTTGGTACAAGAAGAGTTAACTGTAAATGACGTACCTGAACTTTCCTTTTCATATCCACTGCTTATGCTGCTTGCCGGGGTGCTACTTCCGTCTATTGCAAAGGTTATTTTTACTTTTGCAGTTCCAGATCCTAAATAAGTGTCACCGGTAGTCCAACTGTGCGGGTTATCTATTGTCTGTCCAGAAGAATAAGACCCCTTGCTAAAAGTGTAAGTGTATAAAGGATTGACCAACGTTCTGGCTTTTGAAGTCCCACTAATTGTTGTAGTTATAGTTTGTGTACTTTCATAGAATTTTACAGTTTCTCCAGATGTACAACTGGATATTGTAGATGAGCCAGCATTATCCTTCATAGTCAATGTTGGAGTACTGACAATGTTATTTGATGTGGTGAAGTTGAATTTCTTACCTGCACCGTCCCATGTACTGTCGTCTATATAGATACCATTATTAGATGACAAATCACTGGCGCTAAGTCCAGTGGACTTATTCCATCTACCATCACTAGCATTTCCGCGTTGAAATTTTATTTCAGACTTATTAAGGGCGGCATCAGCTGCAGTGAATCTATACACCCAAAGTGAGTTTTTAACTGTGTTATCAGCTTGGGCCACCTTTGTCATTGCACGTGTGATAGTATTGTCACCTGGGTTTAAGTTGACATACATCAACTCCCCTGTTTCCTGTCCCCATCCACCATTGCTATGTCTTATATCCAACCAGATGACATCTCCTTCTGCAAAAGTGGCAGCAGGCTCTGGAACCGTGAATTTAATTTTATAATTATTACCGTCATTGTTATGATAAGCATCATTATTATACCACGGGCTTCTGGCGTAGAATTCTATCGTATGTTCCCCTGGTGTTAGGTTATCTGTATTAATATCAAAATCTGAACCAGAATCAGTCTCGTATCTATACCAATTATTACTACACCAGTTATTGTAATCACCTTTTTTACTCATATTTTTTTTATTATTATTTCCATTGTCTGTTTTCCATGAAACATAACCATTACTTCGTTCGTCAGTATAATCGAGCCAAATATATCCCCTCAAATAAATATGTCCAGTAACCTCGCCTAAATTAGTCGTACCATTAGAACTAACCCACGATGTTTGATCTGTGTTACACGGATTATTACCTGGGTTTGTACAAGTACTAGACCACCTTGATACATTATAAAAGTGCTCTGATTTGTTATAATAAACTCGTATTGAGAATAAAGATTGAGTCTCCGCCCACACCCCCTGGCTCACGCCAAGCAGAGCCGCCAGTAGTACCAGCCACTGAAGTTTATGTTTTAAAGTAGTTAAATGTGTAATCTTCATAGTATTTTAGGTTTTGATTTTATCTGTATTTATTTAGGTGTATTGTTTATTCGCTCTGTTTTGCTTGTTAAAATCTGTTATGTCGATATTTGCTCTTAATGGCTGATTAGCAACTTGTTTATCAGTTAATTAAGTATTAATTGTTAACGCTATTTAACGTATTTATTTGATTTTGCTTAACGCGCCGACTTTTCTTAGGATTTTTTGTACGATATTATACTTTTAATCTCAGCCGTCGCAATCCTGCGTACAGGCATGTGTGAGCGGGGGTGAGCATCGTAGTTTGTGAGATTTTTCGCTTCGCTCAAAATGACGTTCGCGAAACTCGCTCCATTCAGGATGACGCACGTGAGGGCTGCTACGTAAGGATTTGTATCGCTCCACTCTGCATTATCGCGGATTGAGAAATATCGGGCGTTTAAACTAATCAAAGAACGTCTTGCGCTTGGCCTTGGCTTAGGGGTGACGGAGAGTTATGTTAAAGATTGTTAAAAATGAATTATCCTCAACATTTTTGTGGCTGCAACTGCAACAAAGCTCCGAATTTTAAGATTTGCGAGAAATGATAAAATTATTTCAATAGCCTAAGTTTCAAGGTTTTACACACTTTTCCCACTCAATCTGTTTATTTTCATGGTGCAAGATACAAATAATTTTGATTAGTTGTACACTTTTGTAGAAATTGTGTAGACATTTTTGTTTTTAGCGTCTGAGGGCTTGTGACTGCGGGAATCCCTGTTTTGGTTTACATGATGACTGGCTGGGGTTACACACATCGGGGTGGGAGAAGATTTATTTTGAGGTGTGGGGATTTTTCATTACCTTTGCGTCAAGTAAAGTGCCGAAAAATTTATTAACTAACAAAAATTTATCATGAGAAAGAAAAGAAGTTTCTCTGAATGGCTTTTGTATAAGATGCAGAAGTCTCGTGAGCAAAAGAGAACTCCGGAGGAGTCTTTTGCAGAGTTAGTAAACGCCGGCATTTTAAACCCTGACGGCTCGTACAATGAACACTACAAAGGTTTGGAAGCCATGTTTGGGGTAAGATAATGACGCTTTATGATAACCGTGGCACGTTGTGGATAGGTTTCCACGGGTGCGACAGGAGTGTGAGGGACGGTTTGCTCCTCAATCCGTTTGATGTGCGTGTTAGCCGTGAGTCTTATGACTGGCTTGGTTCCGGATTCTATATCTGGGAGGGCAATTACCAGAGAGCATTACAATGGGCATTGGATAAACAGAAAAGGTGTGATTACCCTTTTGAACCTGTTGTGGTTGGTGTTGTATACGAACTGAGCAACTGTCTTGACTTGACTGACTCTGCCTGTATAAAATCAATATCAAACGCTTATCAAGATCTTAAAGAGTTATTTGGAGGTAGCGCAAACCTTCCTACTAATAGGCCGACTAAAAACAGTCTGCAGGAGGATATGATTCTGCGTGACCTTGATTGCGCTGTTATAAACTATCTGTGTTACAAAGTCGATAATCAGATTGACACTGCCCGCGGTGTCTTCATCGAGGGCGGCCCTGTTTACGAGGGCGGCAAGATTTACGAGAAGACCCACATCCAGATATGCATCAAGAACCTTGACTGCATCAAGGGCTTTTTCATGCCAAAGGTGTGACGCCTTCTTTTTTGGTGCAAGATACTCTGACCTTCACTAAAAAAGGTTGACACATTTGAGGAGGTTAAACTGATTCTCTTTACACAATCACTGACTAAGTTTACAGCTTTTTAGGAATCTATTGCCACAATGACTCCTGCTCCCAGTTCTGCGGAAAACCAAGTACACCCGCATGGACACTTGGGAACTTAGAGAAGAGTTGCTGCAAGTCTTGTGTTAGCGTATTTTGAGGGTCAATGATGTTCAGCCAATAACGAATGATGGTCAACACGAAATAAACGCGCTGCGTACCTGTTGCAGGCTGTGAAATGAATGTACCACGAGGATGACGTGGCATCAATGGACGAACGCCAAGCGTACGGTTCCATAGGCGCGCATGATGAGCACATATATTTCGTACATAGACCAGAGTGTGAAGCCACGAAGCAAACACTGTATCGCTTACACCGAACGCAGCGGCTACGTCACGCTTGGGAATACCAGGCTTCAGGTTCTGATAAAGGATGGATATTGTGCCAAATGATGTTACTTCAAGCGTTATCCAACTTGGCGGCAAGGGATCACTATATTTTCGTTTGAAGGCACGAACGAACTGTTCGTCACTACGATGATATTCATCAGTGATACTTTGAAGTGTCTTTTCGTGTTGAGCAGTGTTAGTGAATAGCGAAGTGTCCGAGAACCACGTACCGCCCTTAGCAATCGACATCACATATGCCATCTGCGTACGCACTGCCACCTCTATCCGTCCAATATTTCTAAATACAAGTTCTCGCAAACGACTGTCGAACTCATAGAGGTTGACAGCCTGCTCAAATGTTGCACCCGGTTTGAATGTGTGGTTCACCCGATCAGCCAACAGTGGATACCAGTAACCACTCGTACGATAGTAGCTTACACGGTGCAGCCATATCTCTGCAGCCGACTCGTCTGCGAAGGTCATACCACGTTGTTTCAGTATACCAATCTGGCAGGCAAAATTCTGAATTTGCTTTGGATAGGGGATCTTGGGCATAGTAAATCAAATAAAAAGGCTCACCCTGAGCGCGCTGATCTGACGAGAAGCGGGGTGAGCTTGTTGAGTACAAAGGAACGATTTATTTCTGAATCATCAAAGAAACAAATGAATTATTTACATATTTTAAGGAAATATTGGGTAAATAATCTATGCGCGGCATTTTCGGGCTAAAGCCCTCAGTATGATGTGATGGTTGACACGATGACTGGCTGGGTTTACACATCGCTGGGTTTGTTCGCTCCAAAAAGTAACGGCATTTTTGTCATTCCTAAACGTCTGTGCTATTGCCTGGTTCAATTTATTGCTACTCAACCTTTCCACCACAAGGGAATCCAGCACATCTCGTTGATATTGTGTTATTTTCATAGCAAATTATTTTACCAGCTCCTTTACAAGTCGTTTAACTTTGATACGATAGGCGTCCTTCTCAATATCTTGAATGGAGATTTGATTCTTGCCATTCTGAGATGGGGATAGATTCTTCCTGGCGTTAATCCATGAGACTTCTCCATGTGTAAGCCGGCTTAGACTCCTTGCGTCTTTGACAGCGTATGTCTTAAAAACATAATCAAACAATTCATTATATTTCTTTTCAAGAGATATATCCGTATTCTCATTTAGAATATTTGATGCATACATCTCTCTAACTACCGGAATCACCGGACCATATCTCCATGCCTCAAATCTATCTTCAAAAGGCGGCTCTCCAAAACGAATAATAGATTCTCGTTGCATAAAATAAAGCAGCTTGTGCAACTTCATCTCAGAAATGCATTCACCAAACTCAGCTTTGTAACGTTGGCAGATGTAAGATGCTATTTTATATAATGACTCCATAGTTGATACACGCCGGGACGTATTTTTGAATCCCATTAGACCCTGACGAATGTCAAACTAGTGGGTTTGGTTTATTTTTTACACCACCTTCCAGGCGTCAATGTTCCTTTGCTTTGTGGAGACGTTTATGCCCACTTTTCTATCTGGGTCTTGGATTGTCTATGCCATACGTCTTCTGTTTCAAGCGCATCAATAAAGCAGTGGCTCATACGACTAAGGTATGAGCCACATTTGGTCTTTTTATAGTGTTAGTGGCACGACAAAGGAAACCACTGGCACTTTTTGTAGACTGCAAAATTAAGACTTTTTATTAAAACCACCAAATTATTAGAGATTTTATCACGTTATTCTTCATCTTTTAGATTGGAGCTGTGAGATGGAGTGCAGTTCCCAATTCATTTGTGTGGCGTTTTCTATCACTTGTTTTAATCCTGAATTTTTATTTACCAATGCCATGTAGGCATTGTTGAGTTCCACGATTAGGTCATGTTGCCTATTCTTTGAAATCTCACCTATCATATAGGATATAACCTTTATTGCAGCTCCTAATCTAAATTTTTCTGAATCACTTATCTTGCCAGCAGGTCCACGCCTAACTTCTTGGTATAGTTTTGTATCATACAGAACTGCACTATGCGCGCAAATGTTTCTAACGCACCTAATTGTTTCCATATAGTTCTCAAATACAGCCGTTTGATTCACATCAAAGCGCGTCGAAATTTTCCTTTTGTCCTGCACATTTTTTAAACTCCTATAAAGGCTAAGCATACTGCCAAGCGTCATGTACTCGAGAGTCTTCCATGCGGGTGCGTATTTATCAGTTTTATATCTCTTATGATGACGACTAATGCTATCGTTAAGTTTTATGTTCTTATAAAAACTTTCATTAAATGTATCTATAAAATGTTGATTAACAACGCTAGGATTTACGAACCAAAAAGGGTCATCAGAGTACTTATTACTCAATGCATACGTTATGTACGTCCTAAATGCCACCTCAATCCTGCTGATATATTTTGTAAGGATATTCCTTATATCAAAATCAAAATAATATAGTGCCACTGCATCTGAGAACATAGTGCCTTCCTTCATGATATGGTCTCTATTACTAATTTTTGGATATGTGACCTCAAACGGGAAGAAATAAAACCCTAAACGATAATAACCCACGTCAAGAAGGATCTCCTCAGCTTTTCTTTTGTCTGCTATAATTACATTCCTATCCATTAGCATCTTGAGCTGCATTTCAACAGTTGTTGCCCTCTTATTATTTTCCATGAATAAATACGTTTAAAATGGTTCGTCCTATACTGCAAAAATATTCAATTTATTCCATATAAACAAATATGTATTTACGCTGATGATAACATATAGTTATATTGTTACAACACGTGTTATATTAACATAATTTAATCTACGCGATACATTACTTTTGTTAAAGCATTTAACAAATTCCCTTGATTCTCACCCAATTTCACTCCAACTTCAACCCCTAAAAAATCGACCAAAAATTGGCTGAAATTTTTTGCCCGATTTTTTTCAGTGGACAATTGATGGTGGGCAGTTGACAGTTAGCACCTTGTACATGCCATCCAAGGCGGTTCTATCCGTCATCCTGAGTGAAACGAAGGATCTCGCAATGCATGAGGAAAATCACCACCTGCCCCGATGCTCACCCCGCTCACACATACCTGTACGCAGGGTTGCGATGGCTGAAATTAAAGGTATCATATCGTACAAAAAATCCTAACAAAAATCGGCGCATAAAGCAAAATCAAATAAATGCGTTAAAAAGCGTTAACATATACGACTTAAGTAATTGATAAACAAGTTGCTAATCAAGCGATAAAGGAAGGTATCGACATAACAGATTTTAACAGGTAAAACCGAGCGAATAAACAATACACCTAAATAATTACAGATAAAATCAAAACCTAAAATACTATGAAGATTACACATTTAACTACTTTAAAACATAAACTTCAGTGGCTGGTACTACTGGCAGCTCTACTTGGCGTGAGCCAAGGGGTATGGGCTGGTGGAGACGCTACAGGTTCAATAGGCGTTTACATGAATGTAAACAACACCAGTACTTGGTACACAGTATATAAGCAAAACTGGGGTATGTCATGTTCTGGATACGACTTTGATAACAAAACATCAATATCTGGGGTTGATTTAGGTACCGTTACAATTCTTAAACTTGGAGGTTTGGGAGTTATCGGATGGACCGATAGTGGGAATGACTGGGTAGCAGCAAGGGTCGCCTGGAAAATAGACTCAGGTTCAACAACAAATTATAACGTCGGAAATTACGGTTCTCCTTCATCCGGTAAGGCGAACGTACAATGTACAAGCGGCAACAATCGTGTGACAGCTGTAAAATCTGAAGTCAACTTAATATCAGGTGTTAGTGCAGGTTCTCACACTCTTACATTTACACCGTATCAGCAGATGCAGTGGAAGGATGGAGGTAATAGCGGTACGTATAATTCATATACACGTAGCAATGTGTCTTGTACCTTCACAGTTCCTGGCTGGACCACAACATCAGGTTCAAAGGCGTTTGGTTCCGTTAACGTAGGATCAAATACCAGCTCAACTGTATCATTGGGGACGCACTATGGTTCCGTCTCTACTGCAACATCAACGGTAACAGGAACTAATGCTTCTGATTTTGAAGTGACATCAGTTTCAGCAACAAGTGTAACAATTAAATTTACTCCTTCTGCTTCAGGCAGTAGGACTGCAACTGTTACAATAACTGATGACTATTCCAAGACTTATACCCTTACTGTTAGTGGTACTGGAACTTCCTCTTGCACCACCCCAACTGCCAGCGATATAGCAATATCTGCTCCGGCAAGCACAACCACCTTATACTTAGGTACAGGTAGCGCACCATCAGTTACTCAGACTGTTACGGCTACTTGCTCAAAGGGTAACACATACCTCTGGAGCGCAACTCCAACTTCTATGTCATATACTGGTGCATGGGGTGCTGGTACAGCTACACGCGCAGCGTTTACATCATCTGGCTCTAAATCAACTACAGCCACATTCTACCATGAGGGTGTTTATACGGCTACATTTGCCGCCGGTTGCGGTAACACCACCGATGCAAGCAAGAATGCACCTACAATAACTGTAAAGCCGGGTCATATATACTTTGACGGTCCGTTCTTCTCAGGCTCTGGCTATGATTTGACAAAACATCATGTAGCTATAAACACCTCCACAAGCCAATTCGTGTATGAGTGGACAGCCGCATATACCACAGGTGAGTTTGTAATAAGCGTAGGTAACGCCTGCAGTAGTTTGGCAACCTCTGCCTACACCATAGGCAACTATGCTGATATAACTAAAACGGGCGTTACCATGGGAAGCTCCGGCAACCACAATTTCAGCCCGAATATAGGCACAATAAATGTGGGCGACAGACTAAAGCTTACTGTTACATATAATGGCGTAAATGCAAGCAATAAACCTCAATACGAAGTTAAACTTGAAAAAGTCTGCTCCAACCCAACTGCTCAGGCAGTGAGTGGAACAGCAGCTATATGTTCAGGTTCATCAACCAATGTCACTGTGGCATCGTCTCAGAGCGGTTACACATATAAACTATACAAAGGTGGCTCCGCCACAGCAACAACCAAGACAGGTACAGGCTCGGCCCTCAATTTCTCAGTCAGCGAGGCTGGCACCTATACTGTACACGCCTACTATACAAGCGGTTCTGACGCCTATTGTAAGGCAGACATGACTGGCTCTGCCACAGTTACCATTACGCCAACAGCCTCTATAGGCAGTGTAACGCTTTCATCATCATCTGTTTGTATTGGTCAAGGCTTGAGTGCAACAGCAAACAGTGTAGAACTCGGTGGTGGAACTGGAGCTTGGAGCAGCTCAAATACAAGCATCGCCACTGTTTCAAGCACAGGAACCATTACTCCAAAGGCTGCTGGTTCTGCAAATATAACTTATACAATTACTGGCGGTTGCGGCGGTACTGTAAGCAAGTATGCAACTCTTACTGTTAAGCCAAATGCCACTGCAGCACAATATACTCTAACTAACAACGCTCAAACTTACAATGGCAGTGCGCGTGCTGTAACGGTAACTCCGGCATCAGGAGCTGGCGCGGCTACCGTATATTATACTGGTACGGGCTCAACCACATACGCAAAATCAACCACAGCACCTACAAATGCAGGTTCTTATAGCATAACCATTGATGCGGCAGCTGGTGATGACTATTGCGCCGCCACAAACCTCTCTCTGGGTACAGACTCTATCAAAAAGGCTACGCAGAGTACGCTCACTATCAGCAACACTGTCACAAGCCTTGTGTACTGTGATGATGCAAGCGTGACGATTACAACCTCAGGTGGCAGCGGAGGCGGTGCGGTTACATACGCTGTAACATCGGGCAGCGGTAGCGTGGACGGTGATGTTCTCTCGCCTTCTGCCAAGGGTAGCGTTACTGTTGTAGCTGACAAGGCTGCATCAGCAAACTATAAAGGCATAAAATCTGCTACCAAAACATTCAACTTCAACGTAGACGCTCCTACAGTTTACACACTGAGCAATGTGGGCGGTGCCACTACTATATGCGGTGACCCGAGCACTGGTGCAGGTTCCGGAACGTTGCGTCTGGCCAACTCCCAGACTGGTTACAACTATCAGCTCTACAGCAACGGCTCCCCTGTGGAGGGCTATGCAGCCAAGGCTGGCACCACAGGCAGCAGCATTGACTTCCCGGTAACATCATCCGGTACATATACTGTCTATGCTTACTATGGCACTAACAGTTCTAACTGCGCCACACAGATGGACGGTGAGATAACGCTCACCATCAGCACCCAGCCTAAACTTGTGCGCTCAGCGGCGTCGGTTACAGAGTATATGCCTGTCACCATAACATCAGTCAGCACTGATATCGCTGAGTGGAAGATAGTTGACGGAAGCGGCAATGACGTTTCAAGCTCTACTGCATACCTGTTTGACCAAACATACGATGCAATATCATTTAAGGGTGCAAGCACAAATGCTTCAACCCCTAAGACATACACCATTAAGGCTACAACCGCTGGTGGATGCTCAGAGACAACAACGGTAACTGTTAATCCAGATACAGAGAGCTGTAGTTAAAATTTGAATAATAAAATCGAACACTATATATGAAAAGGTTTTCACAAATACTAAAACACGCCGCCCTGCTTACAGCAATGCTGCTGACAGGGAGCAATGCGTGGGCGGCTTACGGCTTGACAGGCTCGTCTTGTATGGGGCTTGGCAACAGCTTTACTGCCTTCACAAACAACAAATACACGTTTACTGCATCTTGTAGTGGAAGTCAGTGGTTCAGGCTATACAACGGTTCCATCTCTGATGCTAACAGTTGTAAATTAGGTTCTCTAAGTGGGGGTAGTACAGTATCATTAGGCACATCTTATTCTACCACACAGCCTGGCTCAACATACCAGTACAATATTGAACTAACCAAGGGTGCCACATATACGTTTACTATGAGCGGTAGCACTTTAACTATCACAACATCCACAGCGTCATACACAGTCACCCCAAGTGGTGTAGGTTGTACTTTATCGCCTGCTGGAGCGCAGAGCGTAACAAGCGGTAGTAGTGTGACCTTTACCGCTACGCCTACTTCAAGTTATGTATATTCAACAGCTACGTATTCCGGCACAAAGAGCGGTGATATATCTAAATCTGGTAATGCATTCACCCTTACACCTACAGGTAGTGGTACGCTTACTGTTACGTATGTAGCTCCGGCGGCATCTTATACCATAACAACTTCTGGTACGAACTGCTCGTTTAATGAGACCAGCAAGAGCATTGTCTCTGGTGGTAGTTTTGATTTTGTGGTAACGCCTAATGAGGGTTATAAGATAACAAACATTGCCGTTACAAACGCCACGGCATCTCCTTCCGGTTCCGTCAACTACACAACAGCCACCACAATTAATGTTAGCAACCCAACGGCAAACGGCACTCTTACAATAACTACGGCTGCCGTAAGCGCCAACCGCGCACCTACAGTGCGTATCGGAGCCAAGCCGGTGATAGGTGCGGATTGCGGACTTACAACCACTGCCTATTTTGCACAGCGTGGCTGCGCTAACATAACTAATGTGACGCTTTACTATTCAAACAGCCGCGCATTCCGTATAGACGGTAAGAACAGGACAGCCAGCAAGAGTAAATCAGTCAGCAACCCTGCTATAAATACATCAACCACTGTCACTCTGACATCGGCTGAGATTAGCGAGGCTGTAAACCCGGGTGAGACACTCTACCTACGCTTTACTGCTACAAACGCTAACGGAACATCTACCTATAGCGATATTTTACCAATAAAATATGAGTGTAACAAGTTCATAACCAAGAATCTTGCCAAGAGTTTTACCGCCTGCCCAGGCAAACACGAGTTTACATGGAGCGAGATGTTTATCTACCCGTCGCCTACCACTTGGAGCGTAAAGAACAGCTCTAACGTGGATGCCAAGAGTGAGTTCAGCCTTATGGGCGACGTTATGACATGGGACCCTGGCTCTAAGGCCTCAGGCACCTACACATACACCTTCACAGGTAAGACAGACGGCTACGATGATGCCACAGCCACATTGACAATAACATACACAGCACCATCAGGCAGTGTAACAGGTACAATTACAGGTCTGACAACATCGCCTGCCACCTCTGCCGGTTCACCTACCAAGCCATATACAGAGATTACTCTGAATGCTGCAGGCTCTACAGGTAATTTTGCTGAGATAGACTGGGACGTTACTCCGGCCACTGCTGAGATATATAATAAGAGTGGTAATACCATGCCAGCCACAGCCAAGTTCAAGGCGGAGAGCCGTGCAACCCAGACCTCATATACAGTAACCGTTAGCGGCTACACATCAGGTTGTAAATCAGTTTCTAAGACCGCAACCATAGTTGTAGCACCTGACGTTAAAGAGACATGTAATTAGTTGAACAACCTTAGATAAATATCAAATAATATATGAAAAAGTTATTTAATACATTATGGCATAAAGGCAGCCGCCTCAGGACCAGTTCACTTTTGCTGGTCTTAATGCTCTCCTTTGCAGGAACTGTACAGGCGTATGATGGTCTGACTTATTGGAACATATATAAGGACAACGGCTGGTTGAACAGTTCTGGTTATGATTTCTCATCATCTGCCGTTGCACTTGGGACTACTACGTCATTCTATATAAAAGGGTTCTGGGTAAAGGGTACATTTGATTCATATTGGCTTGATCAAGTTGTATTTAACTACACTTTGAACGGCACTTACATTAACAATTATACTCAAAATGGAGAATGGAAAGCCCCTGGAAGTTCGTTTTATGTGGAAGTATCAGGCAGTAATATATGTAATCTATTAAGTGACAGTCACATTAACAACCCTGGCAATAACACATTAACGCTAAAGGTAGATGCAAAATGGGAAGGAAGCATCTCTAACACAATGAGCAGGAACATCACGTTCACACTTCCTGGTTTTAAAAACGTAACCACAACCAGCAGTATAACAGCGGAGCCGTCAAGTAATGCATCTAAGACCATTAGCTTCACACACTACGGCACAGCGCTTACAACAAGCAACTGCAGTATTACAGGTACTGATGCTGGGAAGTTTTCTGTTACCAGCATAAGTGAGAGCGGTGTAACAGTTCGCTTCAACGCTCCTTCAACTGAGGGCACATACACTGCGTCTCTAACCATTACTGATGCTCACAGCAAGTCTTCAGGCACCATATCACTTACCGGACACTCCGGCTATCCAACCACGGTGGAGATAGCAAGTGCTCCTGTTGTGGAAAATGGTCCTAAGGTTACGCTAAGCGGCTACCTGCGCTACACTGGCTGTGATGACGGCCTGCTCAAGCGCGGCTTCTTCTACTGCGAGGGCATTAGCTGCGATGTAACTACAAGCAGCCTCAAGGCAGAGATAGATGGTGAGACCTCTATAAAGGCCAAGGAGACATTCTCCAAGACATTCTCACAGAGTAGCAATGCCACAGCGCTGAAGGCGAATACCACATATTGCTACAAGGCGTATGTCTATTCAAATTCCAACAGCCAGTATATACTTAGTGATGAAACTGGCAAGTTCACCACGGCTAAGGAGTGCCAGATAGCAGTAAACGATACTGTTTATTATACTGTAGACAACACTCAGCCGGAAGACCCGTGCGAGCTGCGTTTCCAGACCCTTGCCGCAGCTGTGGCTGACGCCAAGAAGGCGCATAAGGATGTAAACGATGTCACTATCAATGCATGGATAAATTCAAACAAGATAGTACAGAAGCCTATTGTTATTGAGGTGGAATATGGCAAATATGGCAATTCAGACAACTCAACGCGCGACGCAAGTCTTGAATACATAAACACCACTTCAATAAGCAATTATGTTCCAAATCCTGCAAACCCGGGTGACAAGTTGATAGTTCGTGCAAAGAACTCAGCTAAGAAGCCAATCTTCCAAGGCGGTTTAAGTTTGCTCGGAGCCCGTAATGTAATACTTAAAAACTTACAGATAACCCGTTCCACATCAACCGATAACCACACAGGTTCGGCTGTAGAGTACGGATTCTATATTGAGAACTCAAATACGCCTAATACCATTGCACCGGGAACTTTTGCAAATGCTAATTGTGAAATGATAGCCTGTGAAGTGGATGCTACCGGATTTAACTGCGTGCATGCCTCCGGCGTGGGCGGTCTTAAGTTTGAGGAGTGTATATTCAATCTCCAGGGAACTGACACAGGTGAAAACGCCAAGTACTGGGGCGCCTCTGTTAAGTTTATGAGCTGCAAGAATATTCAGTTCACCCGTAACAATATGCGCGGCAGCCATGCAACAACCATATTCCTGCAAGGTTCTCAGAATGTGCTTATAATGAACAACGTGTTCTGGAATGACAACCTCTTTAGTGATAATGTTGCTTTTGTACGTCCTGTTACATACTATGATTCTTCTGACGGATCTACAAGCCCAAGCATACAAGATGTAGCAATATTCTACAATACATTCTATCTTGAGGATCACGCAGCAAGCGCGTACAATGTTGACTTCCTTCGCTTTGGTTCATCAAACGCACAGCAGACAGGTCAAACAAGCAGATACGTGGCTTCCAAGATTTACTTTAAGTACAATAACTGCTACAGCTACGATGACAAGATTTCATCCCGTAATAATGATGCCACGGCGTTCCAAAGTGTAACGCTTACCTCAGGTAACTACGCTTACAACAACTTCTGGAGTAAGGGTGATGCCAAGCCGGATGATATAGGTACACAGTCTAATCTGAAATTTGGTACAGAGTACAAACATATAAATGTAGAGGATCAGGTATGTAAATCCACAGCCACAGACCCAGACGAACTTGTGTTCCGTGGCTCACTGCTTAACATCGGTGCCAAGCCTGCCTCAGACCCATCCGGTCTTGAGGTGGCTAACAAGACTAATGCAGACCGCTTTAGCACCATACGTCGTAGCGAGGCTGGCGGCGACTGGACATACGGTGCATTCCAGCAGGCTAACATTGTGGAGGTTGACACTATTATTTGGGTTGGAGGTAACTCCGGCCTATGGGACGTTCGTTCTAACTGGGTTACCAAGTCAGGGCGCAAGCTTAACTGTGCAAACTTCTTCTCAACTAACCTGCACGTGATTATTCCAGATGCGGAGAACTTGAAGAACATACCTGAGATTCCTGTCTGGAACTCTACAGCACAGCGTGGTAACTACCCTGAGGAGTATGTGGCAGCCGGTCTTAGGGCTTCATTTGACGAAGTCAGCCAGTTCACCAAATCCATTACCATAGAGGCAGGTGGCGCCATCAAGGGTATTGAGAACCTGAAGGGCGACGGTACATTGCGTTACACCCGCGCCAGCAACTCTATGGAGGTTCGCCGTAACGAGTGGGTGCTTGTGGGCGGTGTTATCAAACCGTTCGTATCAGGTCACAGCGGTGATGCTCGTGATGTTGTAAGCGGTGACTTCTACATAACAGACCAGAAGCCTCACGTTTACATGCAGCACTTTACCGTGAGTGGCACATCCACGCCTACATTCAAGCCGGGCGTTCCGTTTACAAGCCTTGAGGAGAGTGTGCCTACAAACTCTGCCTTTGGTATAATGATTCCTGACCAGTATGGTCCTCTCAAGGTGCCGGCTTCACGCTACTACACCCGCTATGAGAACAATCCGTCAATGGTGGATGATGGCACAGCTCCAAAGACATTTGAGTTTGAGGGCCGTTTTGCTAATGAGAACGCAATGCCTCAGTACAGCGCCACCACATCTTGGACATTTGTGAACAACTCATACCCTGCCAACCTGAATGTTTCCAAACTGCGTTATGACAATTCAGATTGCGGGCTTCTGGTAAAGATTTATGATTACGAGGATAAGAACTGGGATACTGCGGTTCCGAGCAGCGAGGCGGCTGGAAGCGCCATATATGTTAAGCCTAACAACGGTTTTGCCATAAAGGCTTCATCCGCCAGGACTGTAACCACCGTACAGGGTCAGTATGGTTCAGGCTCCACAATCTATTACAAGCGTGCGTTTGATGACACATATCTGCACCTGCGTGTTCAGAACACATCTGAAGCCGCAGCCAGTTCGCTGACTGTCCGCTATAACGGTGAGATGATTGACAAGGTCTTCTCACACAATGAGACCACCCCTGAGGTGTACGTTAAGGAGGGTGACAACATCTACTCTTCATACGGCATTGATGACGAGGCTGAGATTATTCCTATAAGCCTGACAAACAAGCAGTCAAACAAGAACCTCTCTGTTATGTTCAGCCTGAAGGCTATAGAGGGCTTTGAGAGTGTGATTCTTGAGGACCGTCTTTACGGCAACACGTATGATTTGACAGAAGGCGAGACTCCGGTCTTCAGCGGCATTGCTCCGGGTGACTGTCTGGGCCGCTTCTATCTTATCCTGAACTATGCTGATGCAGATGAGCCTGTCATAGTTACAGACGTTACAGACAACGGCTCAAGCGCAGGCGGCATTGACATCTACCATGCGTCAGGCAATGAGGTGGTGGTATCATCAGCTGAGAATGTGGCGCTTGAGAAAGTCTATGTGACTGACATGAGCGGACGCACAACTGAAATCAAGCTAAGTAACACCCACTACAATGTAATTGACCTTGACGGATTGCAGGGTGTTTACATTATCAAGGCTGTGGGAGACAGCGCAAGCAGAACTGAGAAGGTGATAGTTAAATAGTTGACAGTTAGAAATAAACTTACGTCATTCTGAGCGTAGCGAAGAATCTGTTGTGACGTTGCAGAAGCAAAATATTACGGTCTTGCAAACATTGCGAGATGCTTCGCATACGCTCAGCATGACGAACAGCAACAAATAAATTTATGAAGAAACTGAAGTTTTTGATAGTAGTGTTGGGGCTGTTTGCAGCCCATGGGGTAATGGCGGTAACACTGCCAAGCACCTCTTATACTCCGTATGCAGGGGATGAGCAGTATAGTTCATCTGTAGTGCCGTCAGGTGTCAGTTTAAAGTCAGGAGGCCTGATAAGTCTTGGTGATTATGATGATGTGTACACATGGACAGACCACTGTGCGGAGGATTACCCTGGCCCTGAGAATATTATGGCTTGCCAAAGCTGCGTGGCCACAGACCTTAGTCAATGTTACAGCGCCTGCAGTGGAGACTCAGACTGTATGGACTGGTGCGATGAGCAGAACTACAAGTACCAAGGAGACTGCGGCCGCTCCCTGCCTCTTGACGCTCCGCTGTGGTTCATGCTTGCCCTTGCGGCATTAGGTACTGTCGTCACTCTGAGCGTAGTGCAACGCAGCGAAGAGTCTCGTAAAGCGAACTCATAACTAACCGACGTATCTCGTTAAATACGATACATACCCGTGTTAAATCAATAGTTTTTTTGCGAACCCCGCTGCCTGAAGCGTCAGGTGGCGGGGTTATGATTTATCGTCAGACGATTTCCATTCCTTGCAAAATTCACATAAAAGGTTTCTAAGTTCCTCCCTCTTATAGCTTTTACGTGCATTTATGTTGCTCTTCCCCTCGAAAATGTTGCTCTTCTCTTCAGAAATGTTGCTCTTCCCCTCGAAAATGTTGCTCTTATCCTCAGAAATGTTGCTCTTTGACTGATACTTTGTAGTAGTCCTCTGTCAGTTTCAGCGCAAGTTTGTAGTTACTCATCATGTATGCTACAAGCCGTTTCTCGTCTGAGAACATCGATGATTCTCGTCATTCTTGAATTTGCCGTATGCAGGCTTCCGAATTCTCCTTGTGATACTGGGTTAGGTATGTCTTTAGTGTTTTATTGAACACCAAGCAATTCCCGAAACTCTTTAAGTTTTAGAACTTCAATTTTAGGAAAATCAATTGACTTTAGTTCATTGAAATGCTTGTCATCGCTTACTATGTAGTGCGCGTTAGCTGCAAAGGCGCAATCCGAGAATTTGTTATCGTCCACATCTGCACCTAATAGTCTCATTCTAAAATACGTAGTTATTCTCTCTGCATTAGGTAATGACAATATAAAGTTAACTACTGCATTAGCCACATCTTTAGAATAGTGTTCTGATAATATTTCTTCGTATTCAAGAAGAATCTCTGAGGTGTAACACATAGTGTACTCTTGCATGAACAATTTACGCCACACTACATAATTTGCAGAATCAGGCCTTACAATCCTTATAAGTACGTTTGTATCTAAAACAACTTTCATTTGTATGCGGTGTGTAAATTTTTAGCTGCAAATGCGTCTGTATCTGCCACTGTAATATGCTTTTCCTCACATGCCTTTTTTACCTCATTTTCAACTTCCTTGAAATAGAACTCGCACATAGCCATCTTTAGCTTGTCAAGCTGGCTCTTTGTACGATTATGCTCAAACATGCTCAGAAGGTACATTTGAGTCTCGTTAAATGGTGTTCTAAGTGTTGTTGCCATAATAAATTCTCCTTTCTCACATCCGCAAAGATATAAAAATAAATTTACAAAAACTAATTTGTAGCATTTTGCGAATTACTTTTATGCGTGCGATTATTAACATAAATTAATCCACATACACTACTTGATGTGTTAAGCAATTTAACATTCACCAATCTTTTTCACCCAATTTCACTCCAACTTCAACCCCTCAAAAATCGACAAAATTTGGCTGAATTTTTTTGCCCGATTTTTTTCGGCCTGTCCCGATGTGGCTGGGTCCGGAAGGGGAATTAATCAACAATAAGAGCGTAAAAAATTAACCAACGCAAATTAAAAACCTAAAATACTATGAAGATTACACATTTAACTACATTAAAACATAAACTCCAGTGGCTCCTTTTGCTGGCAGCGCTGCTTGGTGTGAGCCATAGTGTGTGGGCCAACTACTATGTGTACGGAGGCTCCACTTCATATGATGTAAAGAATTGGACGAGCCCGGTAACATCTTCAACCTCATGGAATTCTTTTACCATTAATCTAGCAGGCAAAAGCATAAATACTGATTATTTTTACGGTATAACCACAAATGAAACCAGTTTTTTGCAGAATTGCTCCAGAGAAGACTGGAACTGCCACCTGCCACTCCGTTCAAACGGGAACTTTGGTAATGTGGAAATTTCAAGTTACAACACCAACGGCAAATGCAATGACTCGTCTCAGGAATGTAATTACTACCTAATGAAAGTACGCATTGGCAGCGCAACAGTGCAAAGTCTTACTATAAGCGTAACCATACATGATCAAGGTATCCATAATTGCGATGAGCCAAGTGTGTCAGTGACAGCATACGCAGTTTCCATCGCAGCCGTTACAAACACCACGCCTACGGTGGAAACCCGCTCGAGCTCAAACATAACAAGTAATTCCGCAAAACTTTACGGTTATATAACAAGCATAGGCACCTCAAATGTTAGCGCAAACGGCGTTAAAGTATATACAGATGCAGCATGCACCCAAAATGAGAGAACATTCAGCGCAACAGCGCTGGGAGCAAACACAGGCTCGTTTAACGTAGCGGCGACAGGTCTTTCTGCTAATACAAAATACTATTATAAGGCTTATGCCACAAACAGTAGCGGCACATCATACGGAGGTGTTTCAAGTTTCACAACAAGTGCCATAACATCAACAGCACCTGTTGTACGATGGGGTGTTGCTCCAATAATAGACGGTTCTAAGAATCTCATACCATCAGCATTCATTGCAAAACATGGATGTGAGAACTCTTCTAACGCTAAAGTAGTTAAGCTAAAACTATACGTCAAGATAGGAAGCGACCCCACCGTATCAGACTATGATCAGGTATACACGTTTACTACCTCAGATATCACTACAGATGAATTTGTAAAAGGCACCATCTATCCTAACATCACGGATGACGGAATATATGTCAGTGAATCAGATGAATTCCTTAAAAGTCTGACCAGTAGTTCTGAACTGCACATGGGCTGGGTTGCCATAAATGATAATGAAACAAACAATACATCTGCTATGAGTGATATAGCGGTAATAAATTACCAGACTTGTTCAGGTGGTATATCAACTGTGACAATCACACCGGCGTCTAAGCAGATATTGTCAGGATCTGATGTAACATTTGAAGGTTCAGTAAATTCTGATGCATCCACACCTACATGGAATTGGACGGTAGGAGGCTCATCAGTAAGTACCAGCAGCAGTTATACTCGTAGTAATATTATAGATGGCTTCACTTTAACTCTTACTGCTACCAATAGTTGTGGTAATAAAGAGCAAAGTGAAACATACACCGTTTGTTCTAACTCCATAATAGGTTCAGCCTTGACACTTACAGCATCAGCAGGCGGAACACCAAAACCAATAGACAAGGATTTGCCTAACAGTACCATAGTTTTCACGGCCACCCTACCTACAGGCAAGAGTGCTGATGAGTGGAAGTGGTATATAGATAACGTGCTCGTAGCAAGTAGCACCACAGCTGGCATAAGCAATGCACAAAGCATAAACTTTAGCAGCGATTATGGTGTTGGAGACTATACGCTAAAGGTGGTAGCTTCTGGCTGCCCATCGGCCGATGTTGAAATTGAGCAGACAATTAAGATAAGAGAGAACACCACTCCTAAAGCGGCAACTGAAACAATAACCGCCTGTGCAGATGAAAACAGAGTAGCTATAACAGAACTCTTCGACCCATCGCCCACAAGTGTAACTGTAAAACTTAATGGAACTGATGTTACAAGTCACTTCAATTATGATCAGGCAAAAGGGTATCTATACTTCACAGATTTAGAGCAGTCCTCATTTGAAAGTAGAGAGTACATCGTAACATCTCATAAGGATGGTTATTCAGATGCAGACGCCACGTTGACTCTTACTTTCCAGAAGGTCATACCATCAAGCACTGTAACTATTAATACACCATCTGATAACAGCACAGTGGCAGACCCATATACAGCAGTAACGCTTAGAGCAACCATCGCCATCCCTGCAGAAGGAGACAAAGTGCTATGGAGTGTATCACCAAATACAGCCAGCGTATCTCCTGTTACAACAAATAGCGGCAGCAATGCTGCATTCAAAGGTTCCGGCAACCCATCAGGAGGCACTAACAAGACATACACCGTTACAGCACGCATACAGTCAAGCACGTGCGGAGTGTCTGAAAGCAGCGCTACACGTAATATAGCCGTAAGACCAATACCTAATGAGGGATGCAACAACTAGAAAAAACGCTAAAAAATGAAAGATACTATGAAATACATTTATAAAATAAAGTCATTTAATGGCAGGCGTTTTGCAGCCATGTTAATTTTAGTTGCGACCATTTTTTGCAATCTGCAAACATGGGCTGCAGACTATGGATTCAAGAACGATGGGCTAAGTGAAAATACATGGAGCGTTCAGTTTGGGTATAATGGAACGAACTGGGTTCAATATGGTATGGTTAAGACCGGCTATAGCGGAGATGCCACACTAGGTACCGTTACCTCAAATATAACACTTGACAACTACCACGGATGGTCATGGGGGAAGGCAAAACATGTGATACTCTATGCAAAAACTAAATACAATAATGATGATTGGCCTGAGTCTTTTGATAATGTATGGAGTGCAGATGATTATGGAGAAGGAGATAGAAAATTTGAAGTCTCTCCTAATAAAACACTTTTTACATTTTCAGAATGTAGTCCCGGGAATTACCAATATCAGTATTATTTACAAGTAAATGGAGATGGTTATAGAGATGAAGAATATGGATATTGCTCTAACAATGGTAATAATATGTGGATGAAGTTTACTATTCCAGGTTTCATAGTCTCAAACTATGACTTTGGAGTAGTGGTAAAATCTTCCTCTGCGCAAACTCACAGTTATACTTTCAATTCATACGGATGGACACCGGCTCATCTTAGACTTTCTGGTAATAGTGCTATAACATTTGATAATGGCTCCACAAGTCTAAATCCCGCAATATATGATGATGAAGCAACCGTAACACTTAAACTTAACAGGACTGTTGCCGGAGTTTATTCGTCACAGCTTGATTTTACGGGGTATATTGGGGATGACCCTAGTACTACGCCCTATACGGCAAGTGCCACCATCACAGCTGTAGTGGGTACAGTTGAGGTAATTGAGGGAGCAGCTCCTGTTACCGCCACTACATCAGCCACACTTTGCGGTTATCTAAAACAATATGACTGCATGCCGGATTTGTATGAAAACGGATTTTACGTATGGAAAAGCGATGAGGATGAACCTGATGACAACCATCCTGCCATACAAACAACATATAAGAATCCGCTTACAACTGGATCCACGTGGACAGGCATTGTTGCAGGCCTTACACCAGGTGCAACATACTATTATCGTCCGTACGTAAAAAAGACCACATCACCAGACTATGTGTTCAGAAGCGCCACTCGTTATACATTCACATTGCCAGACTGTGATTACGCGATAGGGGATACCATATACTACACTATAGACGCGTCAAAAAGCGCAGATATATGCAACCTGATATTCCCTGACATAGCTAGCGCCAAGGCACACCTTTCAACTCGTACTGCATGGATAAACCCAAGTAATCATGCCACCGAACCAAACAAACTACTTAAACATATTGTTTTCCAAGTTGCACCTGGAGAATACGGTTCAGCACCTGATGACGAATCTATAATTGATTTAAGTAAAATAAATGAGTGGGATAGTGAACATCCAGCAAAGCAATATACACCAAGTCACAAGTTCATCATTCGCGCCCTTAATGAAGATGCTAAGCCTACTCTTTATGGACTTGACATACTAAATAGTAGAAACATTACAGTTAACAACCTTATTATAAAACGTTACATATCAAATCCTGAGCACAGTGATTACAGCTTCTCCACAATAATAGCAGGTACTGGTAATACATCTAATGATGCAGGAGCTGGAACCATGACTAACGCAAATATCCGCATCACAAATTGTGATATAGACGGAGAGGGTTTCTGTATCATGCACATAGACGATGCAGATGGTCTTTACATGGAGAACAATAACTTAAAGGCCACACGTCCAGAATATACAGGAGAGTCTCTTTGTAATGCTGTGGTATGGGGTGCCTCCATGAAATTTATGAACGTAAAGAACGCCAACATACAGCGTAATAATTTCCGCGGAGAGCACGCTACCAACCTGCTTATACAAGGGTCTAACCATGTACTGCTAATGAATAATGTGTTCTGGAATGACAACAGCATTATCGACACGTCGCATCCATATCTTTCATTCATACGTCTTCTTGCCATGAATGGTACAGATGATGATGCACACCATCTGACAAACATAGGCATTTACTACAACACATTCTATCTAAAGCCTAACGGACTGAACATATCATACAAGTGTGACTACTTCCGTCTTGGAGGTGCAGCCGGTAGCACATGTAGTGGTGAACATAGCGCATCACAAACCGCAAACACAGGCCAATACATACCTGCTGGTATTGAGTTTATGTATAACAACTGCTACTCACGTTCTGCCATAGTCAACGGACGTGGTTCGTTTGGTCAGCCAACATTCCTTGATAAGAGCGAGAGCCTGTTTACAAAAATCAAGTATAATAACTTTTGGTCTGAGTATGATGCACCAGATGCGGAAGAGAGTGTATTTGCCATAGGCACGGAGACAACATTTATTAAAGTGCCTGACATTATGTGTAAGACCGTACCAGATGATCCTAACGGACTAGTAATAAAAGGCGGAGACCTTAACCTTGGTAGCGCAATAACAACTGATATTTCTGGCCTTGGCGCGGAGAAGATACGTACTGACCGTACTGGAGAGAAGAATATACGTATACGCCTTGCAGAGGACAGATGGACATACGGTGCATATCAGCAACTCACGTCAGAGAGTGATGTCCACGTAATATATTGGAACGGAGGAACAAGCACTGACTGGGACAACCGCTACAACTGGGTAAAGGAGGACGGTAGCACACTGACATGCGTGGATGTGCTTGCTGCGGATCTCAAGGTGGTAATCCCTGCTAAGAACTCCACACAATATCCTGTACCGCCTGGCGGTATAACCAGATTCCCAGCCTTGTCTGAGTGGACTGACCTTACCACAGGAGAGGAGGTTAGAGCTAACATTCAGGAGGATCATGGCTCATTCACCGCCTCAGAATTTGCACACACCATTGAAATTGAGTATGGCGGTGCAATTGTGGGAGTGGAACACCTTGGAGCAAAGGGTTCTACAACATACTACACTGATGCGATTAGCAACTTTACAGCTCCACGTAACCGATGGGTGCTTGTAGGAGCCATACTTAATCCAAATAGTGGTGGCAGCGTTCGATACATTTGCTCAAACGACTATTTCTATAACCACTTGCCAGAGGTTTATATGCAGCATGTAAGGCAAGATGGCGATGATGAGACAGGCTACAATATTGTTATGGGCGTTCCATTCTCATCACTTTATGAGGATGTGCTACCAACAACGTGTTTTGGTATTAAAATCCCAGATGAATACACAAACGGGACAGCACGCAAGTACCCTGCAAGTAGGTTTAATGCGCGCTTTGGTACAAACTATGACCCTAAAGAGCCTATAAAGTATCCAGCTCTTACAGGTAGACTTATAAATGAGGCTTCCACTCCGTCTTTCACCATGAAAGGTTCTGATACAGATGGAGGATGGAACTTCCTTACCAACACCTACCCTGCAAACCTGAAACCTGACAAACTTAAAGCTGTGCTTGGGGAGAACTATAACCTCTACGTATATGTTTATAATGACGGATGGCAACCAGAGGGCAACTGGAGCGCAACAGACTACATACGCCCACAAAACGGCTTTGTGGTACGTAAAACCACAAGTGGAAGCGCAACAGTCACACTAAGCAATATACAGCAGTTGTATGACTACACCACAGAGACCAGTGTGCCTGGTTTACGTCGCGCTTCAGCAGATACCCGTTTCCTACTACGTGCGGAGAATCTTCTATCATCAATGGGAAGCCGTTTGTCAGTGGTGTATGGAGGAACATGCACTGACGCACTTGTGGGAGTTGATGCAGACGCACCAGTAATATATGTTCCAGATGGAGGGAAACGCTATGGAGTCATGTCAATTGATGACGAGAGCAGTATTATACCTGTATCTGTGTTGAACCAGTCAGGAGCACCATTCCACATTAAATTCACGCTTATGAACAATGTGGGCTTTGAGAGCATAGTGCTTGAAGACCGCCTTGAGGGCAAGACATATAATCTTACAGATGGAGATACTCCGGTATTCTACGGCTTGGCTGCGGGAGTCACAGAGGGACGCTTCTATATCAATATTAATTATGCTGATATGGAGGACCCAGGTGTGTCTACAAAAGTTATGGAGACTGAGGATGTCACATCAGCTGCCGCAACAATTGACATATATAGCCGCGAACGCACCATTATAGTGTCATCAGCAAGCACTACAGTGTTAGAGCAGATATATGTAACTGATATGGCTGGCCGTACATTCAAACTAACTCCTGACGGCGGCAATTATAGTGAGCATACCCTAAACCTGAGTAGCGGTGTTTATACAGTACACGTTGTGGGAGACAACGCCACAGCAACCAAGAAAGTGATAATTAAATAAATTGACATAGATTTTATAACTGAAATTGATGAAAACAAAGTTCCTTATAGTGCTATCGGTTGCCCTGCTTGCGGCTGAAGCTATGTTGGCAGTTACATTGCCAAGTTCATCATACTCTCCGTACGTAGCTGGTGATGGTGCGGCAGAATATGACAGTTACACAGGAGTACAGCTACCAAATGTCTCATTTCAGATGCTTGGGACAGCAGAGAGAACTGATGTCTGTGTAAAAGCGGACGATGATTACTCTGGTGATAAGTGTGTTGACTGTTGTAACAATTATTATGGTGACGGTGATACGGTTCCCGGAAAATGTGCTGACGACGACTGGGACTGCTGGGATGCTCGTAGTGCATGTGTGGACTACTGCCGCACTGAGCTCTCACCAATAGAGGGCGGAGAATGGTTCATGGTACTGCTGGCGGCACTGCTGGCGGTTACATGCTGCATCAGGTATTTGACGTTTAATATCAATAACAAAGCAAATCAATAAATCAAAATACTATGAAAAACAAGACCTTACAAACATTGTTAAAATATAATTGGCGTACACTGCTGTTAGTGCTGACGCTTATCACTGCAAGTCACATTGTGATGGCGGATGAGGGCTGTTTTTACACAGATGGCGCATGGATGATGTATTTTGTAAAAGATGGTTCCTCATATGGAACAGACTGGACAAATAAAGGTACAAACATTAATTTGGGTAACGTAACAACACTAACATTGAAAGGTTGTGGTGTTAAGACGTGGTGGAATAACACCTATAGAATGGATGTCTATGTTAATATGTGCAATGATAAAACCGTAAACCACGGATTCGGCAATGTCGCTACAGGTGGAAATTATACGTGGGAAGATAATAACTTATGGGGTGATAATATAATAGATCATTGCGGTAAAATAGACGGAAACAGTTATAGCATATGGATAACGTATAAACTACTAAGTGGGGATAACGTTGTATGTGAACTAACACGAGAAGTTTCATTTACTTATAGAGCCCCAACCCCAGATACATACGACGTAGCAGGAAATGGTACCTCTAGTAATGGTTGGTGTTGTGGTGCTAACTGGAGTGCCAATGGATGTGCTATGACTGGGAATAGTAGTTCCTATCCTGTCTACAAAACATTTAGTAATGTTCCTGTTAATGATAACTTGCAATTCAAAGTGACAAAGAATGACTCATGGGATACTTCTTACGGTAATTCTGAGTATAGTTCAGAAAAAAGTACGTTGTCATCCTATACAACAAAAAGCTATGATGGAAGCAATATAAAACTTTCAATAACAGATTATCCACATAACATTACGGTTTACTATGACGGGGAACATGTGTTTGTAGAAACAGAAGTCGTCTGCACCCCACCCTCAAGTGTAACGATTGGAAGTGTTGCCACACAAGAACTGAAGTGTTGCGTTGCAGAACCTAAGAATGGGAATGGTAGTGGAGTCTCAGTTACAGCTACTACTTCTCCAAGTGGCTCTGGTAATCAATATCAGTGGACATGTTCACCAAACTCAAATGTAAGTTTTACAAATGGTAATACATCTAACCCTACTGTAACATTTACAAGAGAGGGTAACTATACGTTGACAGTTGGTACGGGTTGTGGAAATTACAGTACTACAGATACTGAAAATGTAACGGTTATACCTCCGTCAACCATATACGTGGCGGGACCTCTTTTCTGCACTGCAAGCGGAGGCTGTGATGCTTGGTGTCAAAATACTAACACCATGACAAGAACTGATAATGGTGATGGTACATATACATACACATCTGTTTTAACCGCTTTATATAATTATAATCATGACAGCAATAAATATTTTACTGTGAGAACATCAAATGATGCATCAAAATCAGCATATATTATTTCTAAGAATTTTACATCAGCATCTTATATTGGAATAACAACATCTGGTAGTGGAAATTATGATTTAAGTTCAACTGTAGCGTTTAGCGCAACAGACAGGGTTCGATTGACTGTTGTATATAATTCCTCTACCGCAAACTACTCAATGACGCTTGAGAAAGTTTGTTCTGCAGGAAACAACGAAATCACATTCTCAACAGGAAATAATATAATGTGTGTTGGAGATAATCCTACAGCAAATGCTCCTTCAGATGCAATTGTCCCGGTGGGGGCAACTGTATCATGGGTTTCCCATGATCCAACTGTTTTATCTGTGAACTCAACTACTGGAGAAGTTAACGCATTAACTAGCGGATCTGCTGATATTGTGTACAGAATTACTGACAATGCAGTTGTTTGTGCCGAAAAAACAATATCCACGGCTGTGAGACCGGTCCCAAGCCAACCAACAATTTCAGGAGAGACTGTAGTTTGCTCTGGTACTGAGGATTTAAGCTATAACATTACTAGCGGTACAGCAGGTGCCGTATACACATGGTCTATTGACAATAACACATGGACCAGAACATCCGCCTCTGCCACCACAACTCCGGCAATATTTACTGCTGGAACAGGTGATGCTACAATTACCGCTACCCCAACATTAACAACGAGTGGTAAAACTTGTACAGGCACAGCAGGGACTATTGGTGTTGATGTCAATACAACTCCTTCCATTTCCGTATCAAGTCCTGCTGGTACAATATATGACTATGTGCCTGTAACATTAAGCAGTGCCAGTGTATCGGATTGGTCATATACAGGAACCAATATCACTGGATATTTCTCAAGTGAAGCTGCAAATAGGGCTGTGTTTAAAGGACAATATACTGGTGGTGGCTCATCTGGAACTGCAACCATCAGTGCAGAAGGAACTAATGGTTGTACAGGTACTCTTGATATAACCATAAATAAAGATTCAGAGTCTTGTGACTGATTATAACATACTTAAAGCTAGCTTTATGGAATATAGAATTAAAACGAATAATGCTGCTGGATTTATAAGTGATTTACGGTTGTGCCTATTAGAAGGTAAAGACCTTAATAAAAATGAAATTGATACATGGAAAGTAAAGGATATAAAGATTGAAGAGAAAAAAGAGATTGGTATCTTCCATTGTACCAGTAAAAATAATTGGGATGAGTCTGGTTGTCTTCTTCTCACTAAAGAGAACAGTATATTTAAGCAAACAGAAGATAAGTCTGAGACAGTTGTTGTGAAGTTTCATTCTCTAAAAGATATTGAAAATACTGATACCATAAAAGGCATCTATTTTGGGCGTTTTACAGAACTCTTACTCAATCATTCAGTTGGACATTTTAATAGTATATACATTTTCCCATAGCATATTATAAAGCAAACTCTTAAAACCTCCCCATCACCTATTCTCTGCGGAGTGTGGTGAGGCGGAGGTTATGTTTGGATGTCTGGCGCGTAAATAGGTGCAGTTTTGTTTTGAGATTTCAAAAATTATCCATACCTTTGCGCTTAGAACAATGGACATTGTCCATTTATTTGGATTGGGGTGTCCCTAATCGGAAGAGTTGTCAGGTTCTTGGCAGCTCTTTTCATTTTGTATTAGGATAAATCTTGAGTCCCATTTCGGTGCAGGCGCAATGTGAATCCGTATAAAAGATAGCTCGCTCTATTTATCTATGTCAAAAAGTATCTCAAAACCGTTTTGGCATTTTCTTATGTCTCTTGAATGAAATATTATCTTTTTGTCACCCCAGAACTTTACCTTTATTTTTATGCAAAAGTAGTGATTTTTTACTGATTTTGCAAATTTATAATGGTATAAAATGTTGATTGTCAATAAAGTATAATTATGGTTTAAGTTTGTTGACTATATAGTGTTGAAGCTTCTGTAACTGATCTGATTTGTCATTAAACTAAAAGTTTAATAGTTTTTTTGCAAGCCCCGCTGCCTGAAGCGTCAGGTGGCGGGGTGTTTTATGTGCGTACCTAAGGTGACATCGAGGTGGAGACAAGTCACTCTGACTGAATGAATCCAATCTTTCTGCGCACTCGTATTTGAGGTTCTTTTGATTGTAGCTCTGCAAGAGCAAGTGTAATGTTGTCTTATATTAACTTGTATGGCAGATGAAGAATGAAGTACGCTGCTTAGCATTGCTACTCCATTTTCTGTAAAGGCGTACGGAAGTTTTTTTGTTCCTCCTCTTCTATTGCCAAATTTTGATATCGCAATCTGCGATTTCAAAATTTCGAACTCTCCTTTTGTCAATTGGAACATGAAATCTTCTGGGAACCGTTCTATGTTGCGCTTTACCTGCTCGTTTAAACGTCTTGTTTCTACTCCGTACATCACAGAAAGGTCAAAATCAAACATTACTCGCTGCCCGCGGAATTCATAAATCTTGTTTTGTATATTTTGAATTTCATCCATAGGTTTATATCATTTTTACAAAGATACACCATAAAGACGAGATAGCAAAATGCTGAGTATCAATAAGGTATAACTAAAAGTTTAATTATAGTTTAATTTTAGTCCGCGTTGGAATGATAATGGTTTCTGACTGAGAGAGTTTATCATTAAACCAAAAGTTTAATAAAATTTTTTGCAGCCCCGCTGCCTGAAGCGTCAGGTGGCGGGATGTGTTATGTGTTCTGAAAATAAATTTGCAATTCCCTCTGTTTATTTGTAAGTTTGCGGAAAATATCTAAAAGTTATGGTAAAGCATGTAATTTTATGGAAGCTCAAGGGTGAGCTCTCCGCTGAGCAGAAGGCGGAGGTTAAGCAAGGTATCAAGGCTGGATTAGAGGGGCTTAAGGGCAGGGTGCCTGGCATCGTGGAGATTAAGGTGAACATTAACGGTCTGGAGACTTCAAACGCCGATGTTATGCTTGACTCCACATTCACAGATTATGAGAGCCTGAAGGCCTACTCAGTGAACCCGCTTCACGTGGAGGTGGCTAACACTAAGGTGCGCCCGTTTACTGAGGTGCGTATGTGCCTTGATTACCCAATTGACTAATCTTAGTGCGTTATGACAAGAGAAGAAGCTGTACAGAGAGCCGTGGATAACTTTAAGCAGGGGTACGCCTGCTCACAGGCTGTGGTGCTTGCCTTTGCCAGCGAGGTGGGGCTTGATGAGACCGTGGCAAAGCGCATATCGGGTACGTTTGGCGGCGGCATGGGCCGTCTGCGCCAGAAATGCGGCGCCCTCACCGGCTCGTTTATGATACTTGGCATGGCCAAGGGTTATGACCGCCCCGATGATATGGACGGCAAGATGAATGTATATAAGAAGGTGCGTGAGCTGAACCGCCGTGTGGAGGAGACGTTCGGCACCACTCAGTGTAATGAGTTGCTGATAAAGTACTCTAAGCCGGAGCGTGTGCAGGAGCGCACACATCATCAGGATATCTGCGTTAACATTGTGGCTGACGCCGCCGGCAAGCTCTACGATATGCTGCAGGAGCAGGACTAATCATGTAGCTCGCTGTGGCTGTAGCTGTGCCGCACGTATGCTAAGAACCATACCACGCCTGCCAAGGTAGTGCCCCATGCACACCAGAAGGAGGCGTGGTAGCCAAGCACCTGAGCCAGTGCGCCGCCTGAGAGTACGCCCAAGCCCACACCCACGTCCCATGACACCAGCAGGGTGGAATTAGCGGTGCCGCGGCGGTTATTAGGCGCCAGATTGATGAACATATTCTGCACTGACGGGAACATTCGGCCGTTCCCAAGTCCTATTATAAGCGCCGATGTGTAGTATGCCCACTCTGCCTGCACAGATACAAACAGAAAATACCCTATAAGTGACACCACCATGCCAATGCCCGCATTGAGCGTTATAAGCCCCTTGCGCAGTATCCTTGTGCCTGCCAGACGTGACAGTATGAGTCCGAGCGCCAGCAGGAAGAAAAAGAGCCCCGTTCCACCTATAATATTAAGGTCTTGCTTGGCGTATATGGCTACGTAGGTGGAGAGCACGCCCCATGACGCTCCAAAGCATATCATAAGTATTGACTCACTCCATGCCTCAAGCAGGAAGAATCGGTCAAGTGACAGAACCGGCCTCTCCTTTTGTGGCTCCCGTTCAGGCAGTTTGACCGTGGTGTTTATAATGAATCCCACCGATGCCAAGATTAGTGACAACACAAACAGTAGTGTAAAGCTGCCAGTGAAGTCAAGTATGTAGATTGCCACCGTGGGCCCTATCGCCGTGGCTATGTTATTGGCAAGGCCGTAGTAGGTTATGCCCTCTGTGCGTCGTGACGATGCCAGCACGTCAATAGCCACCGTACTGTTTGCCACTGTGGTGGCTCCGAACGGGGCGCCGTGCAGTGTGCGCACCACCGCAAATAGTACAAGTGAGCCCGCCGCCAGATAGCCTGCAAAAAAGAGCGCAAAGATGCTGTAGCATATTAGCAGCACTGTCTTGCGTGGGAATGAGTCCACAATGAAGCCGCTGAACGGGCGCACGAGCAGGGCGGTTATGGTGTAACCGAACAGCACAATGCCTATGGTCTGCTTGTCGGCCCCGAATGTCTCGCTCAGATAGAGGGGGAAGAGGGGCGTAAGCAGCATGAAGGAAAGGAATAGCATGAAGTTTGCCATCCACACCTTAGTATAGTTGCTGTTCCAAAGTTTATCCATGACGCAAAATTAATGAAAAAACATAAGAAAAGTTTGTGTATCAGAAAAAATAGCCGTAACTTCGCAGTCCGATTATTATTCTTTTTAAGCTAAACAGCTGATTCTGAGTATAAAACATCTTTTAGCCTTAGATGATTCCGGTTTATACACTTAATTTGGCTGTAGTTAAGAACAATAAAAATTAAACAAAGTGGATACTTTAAGCTTTAAAACTGTTTCAGCTAACGCCGCTACCGTAACTAAAGAGTGGGTGGTGGTTGATGCAACCGACCAAGTTATGGGTCGTCTTTGCTCTAAGGTTGCCAAACTTGCAAGAGGTAAGTACAAACCAAACTTCACCCCTCATGTAGACTGTGGCGACAATGTTATTATCATCAATGCCGACAAAGTCAAGATGACTGGCAAGAAGTGGACAGACCAGATTTCCTACACCTTTACAGGTTATCCTGGTGGTCAGCGTGAGTGGAATCCTGCCAAACTGCAGGCTAAAGGTTCAAGAACCTTCTTTGAGAAGGTGCTGAAGGGTATGCTCCCTAAGACAAAACTTGGCGCCAAGATACTTAAGAATATTTATGTATATGACGGTCCAGAGCACCCACATCAGGCACAGAACCCTAAAACAATTGATATTAACGCTCTTAAATAAGGAATAACATGGAAATACAATATATTAATGCATTAGGCAGAAGAAAAGCCGCCATTGCTCGCGTATACGTAGCAGAGGGAAGCGGTAACATTACCGTTAACGGTCGTGACCTTCAGGTATATTTCCCTTCTGGTATTCTTCAATATGTGGTTAAGCAGCCACTTGTAAAGCTGGGCGTTGAAGGTAAGTATGATATTAAGGTAACTCTTAAGGGTGGTGGTAGCACCGGCCAGGCTGAGGCTCTCAGACTCGCTATTGCCCGCGCACTTGTTAAGATTGACCCAGAGAATAAGCCAGCGCTTAAGTCTGAAGGCTTTATGACTCGTGACCCACGTGAGGTTGAGCGTAAGAAGCCAGGACGTCCTAAAGCACGTAAGCGCTTCCAGTTCTCTAAACGTTAATCCTAACGGTCTTTTTACTCTATCCCTCTCAGTCATGTACCCACGTACACTCCTTCGAGCGATAGAAGCAAAAATCCTCGTTATTATAAACGTTTAGCTGAGTAATCAGTTTTCTTTGAAATTTTCCTCTTAACTAGACCCTCCGATAGCCTTTATCGGGGGTCTGAATTAGAGGATGCTGTATCTAAACTCATTAGATTTGACGTTCGAAGTTACTGTTGAATAACTTTCAACTTTCAACTTTCAATTTTCAACTACTAGTGGGTTGATATTTTCCCAAAACAATATTAAAAAGATAACAACAATTTAAAACTTAATTTTATGGCAAGAACAAATTTTCAAGATCTGCTTGACGCAGGTTGTCACTTTGGACACCTCACACGCAAGTGGAATCCGGCAATGGCTCCTTATATCTTCATGGAGCACAATGGTATTCATATCATTGACCTTAACAAAACTGTAGTTAAAATTGACGAGGCTGCCAACGCTCTTGAGGCTATGGCTAAGCAGGGTAAGAAAATCCTTTTCGTAGCTACTAAGAAGCAGGCTAAGGAGATTATAGCTGAGAAGGCTCAGTCAGTAAACATGCCTTACATCACAGAGCGCTGGGCTGGTGGTATGCTCACAAACTTCACCACTATCCGCAAGGCTGTGAAGAAGATGGCTTCTATTGACAAGATGGCTTCTGACGGCACATTTGATAACCTTTCTAAGCGTGAGAAACTTCAGATTTCACGTCAGCGTGAGAAACTGGAGAAGAACCTTGGTTCTATTGCTGACCTTACACGTCTGCCAGCTGCTCTTTTTGTAGTTGACATTGTAAAGGAGCACATCGCCGTTAAGGAGGCTAAGCGCCTTGGCATACCTGTATTTGGTATCGTGGATACAAACTCTAACCCTAACGATGTTGATTTTGTTATCCCAGCAAATGATGACGCTTCTAAGTCAATTGACATTATTCTTGGTGCTGTATGCTCTGCTATTGCTGAGGGTCTGCAGCAGCGCAAGCTTGAGAAAGAGGCTGAGGCCGCTGATAACGCTGAATCTGCTCCTGAGAAGAAGGAGAAGGGTGGCGCAGGCAAGCCAGGACGCAGCCGCATTAAGAGAGGAAACGAGGGTGCTCTTAACAACGCCCTTGCTGATAAATACAAAACAGAATCTGAAAAAGAGGAGGAATAATTTATGGCTGTTACAATAGCTGATATAGCTAAGCTCCGTAAGATGACTGGAGCTGGCATGATGGACTGTAAGAACGCTCTTACAGAGGCCAATAATGATTTTGATAAGGCTATAGAGCTTATCCGTAAGCGTGGTCAGGCCATAGCTGCAAAGCGCTCTGACCGTGAGGCTTCAGAGGGTTGTGTTCTTGCTGCCAGCAAAGACGGTTTTGCCGCTATAGTTGGTATTAAGTGCGAGACTGACTTTGTAGCTAAGAACGCTGACTTCATAGCTCTTACTCAGAAGGTTCTTGACGCCGCTATGGCTGAGAAACCTGCTGACATGGAGGCTCTTAAGAATGTTAAGATTAACGGACGCACCGTAGCTGAGCTTATCACAGAGCAGAGCGGTATCACAGGTGAGAAGATGGAGCTTGGCGCTTACGAGTTTGTAAGTGGTCCTGCTACTGAGGCTTACATTCACAATGGTAACAAGCTTGCTACTATCGTAGCCTTTACTGAGAACGCTGCTCAGCAGGTTCTCCGTGATGTTGCTATGCAGGTTGCAGCTATGAGCCCAATCTCTGTTGACCGTGACTCTGTTCCTGCTGACATTGTGGCTAAGGAGCTTGAGATTGGTAAGGAGAAGGCTCGTGAGGAGGGCAAGCCAGAGGCTATTCTTGATAGAATCGCTCAGGGCCGTCTGAACAAGTTCTTCCAGGAGAGCACTCTTATGGAACAGGCCTTCATTAAGGAGGCTAAGATAAGCGTTAAGCAGTACCTGCAGGAGGCTTCTAAGACTCTTAAGGCTACCGCCTTCAAGCGCTTCACTCTTAACCAGGAATAATTAGTAAATATTCTTTATATGCGAGTCCCCGTATCGGCGTTTGCCTTTACGGGGACTTTTTTGTGCTTCGCACGGAGCGCAGAAGCGCTCTTGAAAAATTCTCAACTCTCAACTCTCAATTCTCAATTAATTTTTTTATCTTTGAAATTTGAAATTTAAGCAACTCTAAATTATGGCTACAGAATTCAAATACCAGGCTCCTTTCCCTCTTGGAGAGGACACTACAGAGTACTATCTGCTTACTAAGGACTACGTGTCTGTAAGCGAGTTTGAGGGCAAACCTATCCTTAAGATTGAGAAGGAGGGTCTTACGGCTATGGCTAACGCCGCGTTCCGTGATGTATCTTTCTTGCTGCGCCGCTCACACAATGAGCAGGTTGCCAAGATTCTTAATGACCCTGAGGCGTCAGAGAATGACAAGTATGTGGCTCTCACATTCCTGCGTAACGCTGATGTGGCTTGCAAGGGTAAGCTGCCTCTCTGTCAGGACACTGGTACTGCCATAATCCACGGTGAGAAGGGTCAGCAGGTATGGACTGGCTACTGTGATGAGGAGGCTCTATCGCTGGGCGTATTTAAGACCTACACTGAGGAGAACCTGCGTTACTCTCAGAACGCTCCGCTTGATATGTACAATGAGGTTAACACCAAGTGCAACCTGCCTGCCCAGATTGATTTGGAGGCTACAGAGGGCATGGAGTACAAGTTCCTCTGCGTGACCAAGGGTGGCGGTAGCGCTAACAAGACATATCTGTACCAGGAGACCAAGGCTCTTCTGAACCCAGCCACACTGGTTCCGTTCCTTGTGGAGAAGATGAAGACTTTGGGTACGGCTGCGTGCCCACCTTACCATATTGCATTTGTAATTGGCGGCACATCGGCTGAGAAGAACCTGCTCACCGTTAAGTTGGCTTCAACCCACTACTATGATGCTCTGCCTACCACAGGTAATGAGTATGGCCGTGCCTTCCGCGATGTTGAGCTTGAGAAGCAGGTGCTTGCTGAGGCTCATAAGATTGGCCTTGGCGCTCAGTTTGGCGGTAAGTATCTGGCCCACGATGTCCGCATTGTGCGTCTGCCACGTCACGGTGCTTCATGCCCTGTAGGTATGGGCGTTAGCTGCTCTGCAGACCGTAACATCAAGTGTAAGATTAACAAGGACGGTATCTGGATTGAGAAACTTGATGACAATCCATCTCAGCTTATCCCTGAGGCTCTGCGCCAGGCAGGTGAGGGCGACGCTGTTAAGATTGACCTTAACCAGCCTATGTCTGAGATTCTCAAGGTGCTTGACAAGTATCCTGTATCAACCCGTCTCTCTCTTAACGGTACTATCATAGTAGGCCGCGATATTGCCCACGCCAAACTGAAAGAGCGTCTTGACCGTGGTGAGGGTCTGCCTCAGTACATCAAAGACCACCCAATCTACTATGCGGGTCCTGCTAAAACTCCTGCTGGCATGGCTTGCGGTAGCATGGGCCCGACCACAGCTGGCCGTATGGATCCATACGTTGACCTCTTCCAGGCTAACGGCGGCAGCATGATTATGCTTGCCAAGGGTAATCGCTCTCAGCAGGTTACTGACGCTTGCAAGAAGCACGGCGGCTTCTACCTTGGCTCTATAGGCGGTCCTGCTGCTATCCTTGCACAGAATAATATCAAGAGCATTGAGTGTGTGGAGTACCCTGAGCTTGGTATGGAGGCTATCTGGAAAATTGAAGTAGAGAACTTCCCAGCGTTCATCCTCGTGGATAATAAGGGTAATGACTTCTTTAAAACTTTAAAGTGAAGTTTACATTAGAAAATATCAATGCAGCAGCCGCGGAGTTCCTGAAGGAGCTCGGCGACAGGAAGATAGTGGCTTTCTACGGCTCCATGGGAGCCGGGAAAACCACATTCATTAAGGCTATATGTGATGTTCTGGGCGTTACAGATACTGTGAACAGCCCAACATTCGCCATAGTGAACGAGTACCTTGCCGCCAGTGGCAGCAGCATCTATCATTTTGACTTCTACCGCATAAAGAAGATAGAGGAGGCGTATGACTTTGGCTATGAGGATTACTTCTACAGCGGAAACCTCTGCCTCATAGAGTGGCCGGAGCTTATAGAGGAGCTCCTCCCTGAGGATACGGTCAGAGTTAAGATTGAGGAGATAGAGACAGGGGAGAGGATATTACAGTATCCATTATGACATCATGCGGCTCATGTAGCGCAGCAATAAGGGGTGTGACTTGCACAGCAAAGCACACCCCTGTTTTATATGCGTGAGTCTGTTTTAAAAGGCGGTCATAGTAGCCCTTGCCACGTCCAAGGCGGTGTCCGTCTGTACTGAACGCTACACCAGGCACTATAATGTAGTCAATGGAGTCAGGTTCCGCGTAGTCAGAGCCCACAGGCTCGCCAATGCCGAAGGCACCGGTCTTCTGCTCATCAGAGTATGGGAGAATCTTTAAGGTGTTGTCATCAGCCACCACTGGCATGAAAAACTGTTTCTGAGCCTTGTATTTTTGGAGAATAGGCAGAACATCAATCTCATCTGGCAGCGGGTTGTAGATGAGCACGCGTTGCGCACTTTGGAAGTGAGGCTCGTCAGCAAAGAGCTGTAGCAGCCTCTCCGCCTCACTCCGCCTCTGCTCCGCACTCAGCTTCCGCACAAGCGATTTGATTTCTTTCCTTATTTCTTGTTTCTCTTTACTCAAAATAAATTCAACTGTCCATCCTCATCTGGTTCTGGTGCCTCGTCTGTATCAGAATTCTCCGCATCCTCCGCATCGGAGGCTGGCTCCTCAATGTCATCCTCCGGGAACCGTACAGGCTCCAGCGGCAGAATCTCAGCTATCTCCTTGGTGCTTATGCGCTTGCCCTTGGCTTTGAGGCTCTTGATACCTATAAACTCGTCAGCGTCAATGATTTGAGGCTCGCTCTCCGCATCGGCGCCGCCAAATCTGACCTCAATACGGGCGTAGTAGTCATCAAGCAGAAGCAGCATACGGCTCTGTGGATTCTCGCCCAGGAAGCTGACCTCCTTCTTGCTCTCCTCAATAGGGAAGCGCTTGAGGTAAGGGAATTTCTGGTCAGCGTCATAGAGCGCCACGGTCCATATCTTCTCTGGGTCAAACTTCTCCACAAGCAGCACGTCATCTGCAAAGTGGGTGGTGAGGTCAAATGAGAGGTTTTGGTAGGTGCCTCGCTTGGTTATCATGAGTATGGTGTCCTCTGACTCAAACTCACCCAGCAGGGTGCCGCGGCCGTCATAGTTGAGACGGTTAACATCGGCGTCATACCATACCTGGCGGCCTCCAAGGGTGGAAGCGCCCTTCTGTTTCATATTGACTTTGAGCACGTCATTCTTGGTGAATATGTTTCCAAGGCTTGCGCGCCCTTTTATGGCTATATCGCTGAAATCTCTTTCAAACACAAGGTTCTTTAGTTTTGGACGTGGCTTGAGCCAGCATTTAACTATCTCAGCCTCTCCGTTTGGATTCGCACTGAAGTAGAGTATCTTGGTGCCGGCCTTGCCCTGGGTTATGTCATACCACTTGTCACGCGCCACACCTCCTGCGGCAAAACGCTTTATGTATGATATGCCGTTCTTGCCGTCACGGTAAATGACGTTATATATGGTGCGGTTGTCGCCCTTCTTGAACACTCCTGTCCAGAGCACGTTCTTGCCCACGTAAACTTTCTCCTGAACCTTAATTACCTTGAACTTGCCGTCTTTGTAGAAGATTATTATGTCATCCACGCTGGAGCAGTTGCATACAAACTCGTCATGCTTGAGGCTGGTGCCTATGAAGCCCTCCTCTTTGTTTATGTAGAGTTTTTCATTGGCGTCGGCCACTTTGGCTATCTCAATGTTGTCAAAGTTACGTATCTCTGTGCGGCGAGGGTAGCGCTCTCCGTACTTCTCTTTGAGGTGCTCAAACCAGTGTATGGTGTACTCTGTGATGTGCTCTTTGTTATAGCGCACCTCTTTGAGCTCGTCCTCAAGTGCTGCAAGGGCCTTATCGGCGGCGTCAGAGTTAAAGCGCAATATGCGTTTCATCTTTATCTCCAGAAGGCGGAGGATGTCCTCCTCCTCCACAGGACGTATGAACTTGGCTGTGAAGGGCTCAAGGCGGCGGCCTATGTGCGCCACTGCCTCATCGTTGCTCTTGGCCTGCTCGTACTCCGCATCCTTGTATATGCGCTCCTCTATGAATATGCGCTCCAGGGTCATGAAGAATATGCTCTCAAGTATCTCGCTTTCACGTATGGAGAGTTCGCGTTTCAGCAAGCGCAGGGTATTGTCTGCACTGAAGCGCAGCACGTCACTCACGCTGAGGAAGTGTGGCTTCTCTTCATGTATTACGCAGCAGTTCGGCGATATGCTCACCTGGCAGTCTGTGAAGGCGTAGAGTGCGTCTATGGTCTTATCGCAGGAGCGGCCTGGGGCTAAGTGTACCACTATCTCCACGTTCTGGGCGGTGTTGTCATCCACCTTCTTCACTTGAATCTTGCCCTTCTCATTGGCGCTCAGTATGCTGCTGATAACGCTGCCTGTGGTGGTGCCGAACGGTATCTCTGTTATGCAGAGGGTCTTGTTGTCTATCTTGTTTATCTTGGCTCTTACGCGCAGTTTGCCTTTGCGGCGGCCGTCCATATAGCGGCTTACGTCCATGTAACCGCCTGTTGGGAAGTCTGGGTAGAGGGTGAACTCCTCTCCCTTAAGGTAGGCTATTGAGGCGTCGAGCAGTTCGTTGAAGTTGTGCGGCATTATGGTGGTGGAGAGTCCCACACCTATGCCTGTGGCTCCCTGTGCCAGTACGAGAGGGAACTTTACAGGCAGCGCTATAGGCTCTTTGTTACGTCCGTCGTATGATAGTTTCCAGTCTGTGGTCTTGGCGTTGAAGAGCACCTCCAAGGCAAACTTGGTGAGGCGCGCCTCTATGTAACGTGGGGCTGCCGCGCCGTCGCCGGTGAGAATGTTACCCCAGTTTCCCTGACAGTCTATGAGGAGGTCCTGCTGGCCGAGTGTCACAAGGGCGCTGCCAATGGAGGCATCGCCGTGGGGATGGAACTTCATGGTCTCACCCACTATATTGGCCACTTTGTTATAACGGCCGTCATCCATACGTTTCATGGTGTGCAGAATACGGCGCTGCACTGGCTTGAGTCCGTCCGCCAGATGGGGCACGGCTCTCTGCAGCACTACGTACGATGCGTAGTCCAGAAACCAGTTCTGAAACATGCCTGAAAGGTGGTGCTTCAGGTTCTCATTGTGAAGGTCAGGAATTATATAGTTTGAATGTGAGGAACTTACGTCATCATTATCAACTGTTTCATCCTGTTCTTTTATGTCATCGTCCTTCATAGTATCAATAATTGTGCGGTTTGGGTGTAAAATTACTAAAAAAAGGCTAACTTTGCAAAAAAAATAAACATATAACAATATGGCAACTCAGGAAGAGGTATTTAAGAAAATGGTGTCACACTGCAAGGAGTACGGTTTTGTGTTCCCTTCAAGTGACATTTATGACGGTCTGGCCGCTGTGTATGATTATGGCCAGATGGGTGTTGAACTAAAGAATAACATTAAGAAATACTGGTGGGACAGCATGATTCTGCTGCATGAGAATATCGTTGGTATTGATGCGGCTATTTTCATGCACCCTACCACATGGAAGGCCTCTGGTCACGTGGATGCGTTTAATGACCCTCTCATAGATAACCGTGACAGTAAAAAGCGCTACCGTGCAGATGTGCTTATTGAGGAGCAGATAGCCAAATATGATGAGAAGATTAACAAGGAGGTGGAGAAGGCTGCAAAGAAGTTTGGCGAGAGCTTTGACGCTGAGCTCTTCAAGTCAACAAACCCACGTGTTCAGGAGCATATCCAGAAGCGTGAGGCTCTGCACACCCGCTTTGCCAAGGCTCTCAATGACAACAACCTTGACGAGCTCAAGCAGATAATCCTTGATGAAGGTATAGTCTGCCCTATAAGCGGTACTAAGAACTGGACAGACGTACGTCAGTTTAATTTGATGTTCACTACAGAGATGGGTTCAACCGCTGACGGCTCCACCAAGATTTACCTGCGTCCTGAAACCGCTCAGGGTATCTTTGTAAACTACCTTAACGTGCAGAAGACAGGCCGTATGCGCATACCTTTTGGTATTGCTCAGATTGGTAAGGCCTTCCGTAATGAGATTGTGGCTCGTCAGTTCATATTCCGTATGCGTGAGTTTGAGCAGATGGAGATGCAGTTCTTTGTACGTCCGGGCAGTGAGATGGAGTGGTTCAAGCACTGGAAGGAGTTCCGCCTGAAATGGCACAAGGCTCTTGGCCTGGGTGATGAGAAGTACCGCTTCCATGACCATGACAAGCTGGCTCACTATGCTAACGCAGCCACCGATATTGAGTTTGAGATGCCGTTTGGCTTCAAGGAGGTTGAGGGTATCCACTCTCGTACAAACTTTGACCTTAGCCAGCACGCTAAGTACAGCGGCAAGAAGATAGAGTACTATGACCCTGAACTGGGTGAGTCATACACTCCGTATGTTATTGAGACTTCAATAGGTGTGGACCGTATGTTCCTCTCTATCATGTGCGGCTCTTACAAGGAGGAGCAGCTTGAGGGTGGTGACAGCCGTGTGGTTCTGCAACTGCCTCCTGTACTTGCCCCTGTAAAGGCTGCCATTCTGCCTCTTGTTAAGAAGGACGGTCTGCCAGAGAAGGCTCGTGAGATTATGGACTCTCTCAAGTTTGACTTCAAGTGTGTTTATGATGAGAAGGATTCCATAGGTAAGCGTTACCGCCGCCAGGATGCAGTGGGTACTCCTTTCTGTATCACTGTTGACCATGACACACTCAATGATAACTGTGTGACAGTACGTTACCGTGACTCTATGAAACAGGATAGAGTTAAGATTGAGGACCTGCACGCTCTTATTGACGCTCAGGTTAATATGAAAAACTTGTTTAAAAAACTAATTGGTTAATCGGTGAACTGGTGAACCGGTGAATCGAAATTCCATGTACTACGCGTAATTGAAGAGACGGAGTATATACAAGGGTCTGGCAGTGCTGCTTATGGTGGCACTGCTTGCTGCTTGTGCAAACAGAGGCGCAGGTCCGCAGGGAGGTCCCAAGGACGAAAGGCCGCCTGTGTTCAACTACTCTGAACCATCAATGGGTGCCACAGGTGTTGACACTCTCACTGATGAGATAAATCTCTACTTTAATGAGCTGATTGCCATCAAGGATGCCTACAAGCATGTGATGATGTCTCCTCCGCTCAAGTCAAAGCCAGGAGTAAAGGCTATAGGCAAGAGGGTGAAGGTTGAGCTGACTGACACGCTGAAAGCAAACTCCACGTACACGCTCTATTTTGGTGACGCCATTACAGATAATAATGAGGGTAATCCGCTAAAGGGTTTTGTATACACCTTCTCTACTGGTGCCTCTATTGACTCATGCTACATTGACGGCTATGTGATAGACGCCGCATCGCTGGCGCCCAAGGCTGATATGATAGCCGGTATCTACCCCGATGCTGTTGACACCACGTTCCTCACCACACCCTTCTATCGTGTGGCAAAGACCGATGAAAAGGGCTATTTCCGCATTGTGAACATTCCTCCTGGGGATTACAACATATATGCTCTCTATGACGCAGGCTCTGCATGGTACTACAGCCAGAAGAGCGGCGGCCAGATTGCTTTTAATGCCGAGAAGGTTTCTGCAAAGTGTGACAGCAAGGCCAGAATGGACAGCATAAAGAGTCAGCAGGCTATAGAGGAGGCTCTTGTTCTCAGAATGTTCAATGAGAAGCCTGTGCGTGAGTATTTTAAGAAATCAATGCGCCCAACAAAGGAGAGCTTTACATTGGTGTTTGGCAACAAGCCATCCATGACTCCAAAACTGAAGGTGATAGATGGCTCCGTGGCTGAGGGGGCTGATTCCGCAATAGTGATTCCTCAGTTCCCTATCGAGGAAGGGTGGGTGATGGAGAAACCTATAAGGGAGGACTCTTTGATATATTGGCTGACAGACACTCTTCTCTTGAAGCTTGACACTCTCAAGATGGAGATGGCCTATATTAAGACTGACTCTCTTGACCAGCCTGTGGAGACTCTTGACACTTTGAGACTGGTTACGCCTAAGAAGCGTGTTGTTAATGTGAAAAAGAAGAAGGGTGATAGTGACAAGAAAAAGCAGGTGTTCCTTGAAATTGGGCATAACATTAAAGGTTCACTGGAGGCTCCTGATACCATAACCTTTACTTTCAACGAGCCTATACGTGATATAGTGTATGACAGCATAACGCTTAACATGCAGGTTGACACGTTGTTCAAGCCTGTGCCCATCACCTTTGAAACGGGTGACAGTGCTTGCAATAAGACACTAAGAGTGATATTTGAAAAAGATTTTGGCGCTACATATAAAATAAACCTTGACTCGGCCTGCATCGTCAGTCTGTATGGAAAGGTAAATGATAAGTTTTACAAAAAGTTTGACCTGAAGAAACTGGAGCAGTACTCTAACCTGTATATCACCTTTA
>ONBO01000001.1:89148-101415 GCA_900316125.1 uncultured Bacteroidales bacterium
TATCACCTTTAAGGAGAATCCTGAAAACGCCATTCTGGAGCTTATGAACGCTTCTGAAAAGGTTTTGTACAAGGGTGTGCTTGAAGATGGTGAAGTCTCTTTCCAGGATGTGACCCCTGGCACCTATTACCTGCGTATGATAATAGATGAGAACCGTAACGGCAAGTGGGACACAGGAGACCTGAAGAGCGGAACACAGCCGGAGCCTATGTATTATTTCCCTAAGGCGCTTAACCTTCCCGCCAACTGGGATGTGGAGCAGGAGTGGGACTATAAGTCATTCCCGCTGCTGCAGCAGAGGCCTGGTGAATTAAAGAGTGGCGGTGGTCAGGGCAAATCAAGGGCTAATTCATTAAAATGATGAAAAAGAGATTTTTTGTTTTGTTATTGGCTGCTATGGCGGCTGTTTGTTCTGTTTGTGCGCAGGGTAAGGCAGGTCATGCTTTCTCCTCTGATGAGAAACTTGAGTACTTAGGCTATTTTCAGTGGGGCGCGCTAAAATTTGACGGCATTGACATATTGACTCAGGTGAGCCCTGACACGTGCCGTGGAGAGAAGGCTCTCTCCATCAAGGCTAGCGCCACCACAAAGAAGACCATAAAGACATTCTTCCAGATGAGTGACACCTTTATGGTGAAGGTGAGGGAGGCTGATCTGGCTCCGCTCTATTTCTATGAGCATGACCAGGAGAAGGATTATGAGGCTTACTTTCACTACCATTTCTATCCTACTGGGAGCAAGGCTATGGCTGTAAAGGCGTGGCAGCAGAGAAACGGCGATGTGAAGCAGGAGGAGATAAAGTATGTGGATTCATTCCCGACGGATGTCCTCAGCATACTCTATAAGGTGCGTGATCTGAAGTTTGACGGCATACAGCCTGGTGACACTTTTGAGTTCACCAACTATATATTCAATGATGCGCCTCTTGACATGTCAATAGTGTATGAGACTACAGAACTTGTGAAACTGCGCAAGCAGGCTGACAAGATAGAGGCCATGAAGTTCCGCTTCAATACGGCGGACGGCTCGCTCTTTTCAAAGGAGCACCCTGTGTATATTTGGATTGAGACCGCTCCCGCCCACCGTCTTGTGCATGTGGAGGCGAAACTTAAGATAGGATACGCTAAGCTGGATATTAAGCAATAATATGAAAATAGTACAAGTCACAAACAAGAAGCAGCTAAGGCAGTTCATTCAGTTCCAAATGGATCTGTATAAGGATTGCGAGTATTTCTGTCCGCCGCTTATTTCGGATGAGTTAAAAACCCTTGACAGCACTCGTAACCCTGCTTTTGAGGTTTGTGAGGCTGTATACTATATGGCTGTTGATGAGAGCGGCAGGGTTCTAGGCAGAATTGCCGGTATAGTAAACCACCGTGCTAACAGCTACTGGAACGTTAAGAAGACCCGTTTCGGCTGGTTTGACTTTGTGGATGACCTGAGTGTATCCAAGGCGCTGCTTGATGCTGTGGCGGAGTGGGGTAGAAGCAAAGGAATGGAGTCTCTGAACGGTCCTGTGGGTTTCTCTGATATGGACCATGAGGGTCTGCTGCTTGATCACTATGACACAATGCAGGTGATGGCCGCCGTATATAACCATCCTTACTACGTAAAGCACTATGAGGCTTACGGGTTTGAGAAGGAGATGGACTGGCTGGAGCGCAGGCTTATAGTGCCTGAGCAGGTGCCTGAAAAGATGCAGCGTGTGGCTGAGATAGCCAAGGAGCGCAGTCATCTGCGTATTCTGCCGGTACACTCCAGCAAGGATGTGCTCAAAACTGTGGGTTACACCTTCTTTGACGTTATTGATGAGTGTTACAAGGATTTGTATAACTACTCTCCGCTCACCCGCCGTCAGAAGATGGCGTACAGCAAGGAGTATTTCCCTATCCTTAACTATGACTTTGTGACTCTGGTGGTTAATGAGAAGGACGAGCTTGTGTGCGTTGGTGTCACAATGCCTAACCTCACCAAGGTGTTACGCCAGATAAAGGGCTCATTGTGGCCTACGGGGTGGTTCCATCTGTGGCGCACCATGCATGCCAAGAAGCATGATGAGGTGGATTTGCTGCTCTTTGCCTCCAAGGAGGAGTATCAGCGTAGCGGTGCTGTGGCTCTGCTCTTTTCACATCAGCTGCCTAACTATTTCCGTTACGGCGTTAAGAGAGCCAATGTAACTAACGTGTTGGAGGTTAACCAGAAGAGCTCCGCCATTTGGGACGGGAATTTTGAAATTGAATATACAAAACGCCACCGTGCATTTATAAAGAAGTTATGAGTGTAATTGTTCTTACAGGCGGAAGCGCCGGTATAGGTAAGGCTGCTGCCACGCTGCTTATGCAGAAAGGGCATACGGTCTACAGCCTTTCACGCCGTGGGGGTAGTGACGAGGCAGACTCTGCATCGGGTGGAAAGGTTATAAACATCAAGGCTGATGTCACCAAACCTGACACTCTTGAGGCTGCGGTCTCTGAGGTTATGAAGGGGAGCGGGCGTATTGATGCTCTTGTATGCAACGCTGGCAACGGTATTGCTGGTGCTGTGGAGGATACATCGCTGGAGGAGGTGCGTTACCAGTTTGAGACCAACTTCTTTGGCATGGTGAATACCGTCAAGGCCTGTCTGCCTGTTATGCGTGCCCAGAAGGGCGGACGCATTGTGGCTCTGAGCTCTGTGGCTGCCATTGTGCCTATACCTTTCCAAGCCTTCTATAGTGCCTCTAAGAGTGCTGTGCTCATGTACATTCAGGCTCTTGGAATGGAGCTGGCCCCTTGGGGAATAGAGTGCGGCTGCGTGCTGCCTGGTGACACTAAGACTGACTTTACATCGTCACGTAAATATACTGCTGAGAGCCAGAGCGCAGATTCTGCATACGCGGCGCAGATGAAGGTCTCTGTGGGTAAAATGGAGAAGGATGAGCAGAACGGTATGTCTCCTGATGTGATAGCCAAGGCTATTGCAAGCCAGATTGAGAGCCGCCATGTGTCTCCTATCCTGATTCCGGGCTTTCAGTACAAGTTTATATGTTTCCTTATGAAGGTGGTGCCTGCAAGGCTGAGGCTCTACATTGTGCGTAAAATTTATTCTTGATAAAAATTTAACTATATATGAACTACTTCTTCACTTCTGAATCTGTTTCAGCAGGTCACCCCGATAAGGTGGCTGACCAAATATCTGACGCTTTACTTGACAACTTTTTAGCACAGGACGCGGCATCGCATGTGGCATGTGAGACTCTTGTAACCACAGGTCAGGTGGTTCTGGCCGGCGAGGTCACCACAGACGCATACGTGGATGTTCAGACTGTGGCAAGGGATGTTATCAAAAAGATTGGCTATAATAACAGCGCATATAAGTTTGAGGCTGAGTCATGCGGTGTGCTCTCTGCCATTCATGAGCAGAGTGCTGACATCAACCGTGGCGTGAGCCGTCAGGATCCGTATGAGCAAGGTGCTGGTGACCAGGGTATTATGTTTGGTTACGCCTGCTCTGAGACCAGTAATCTTATGCCTGTGGCGCTTGATATGGCGCACTCCATTCTTAAGGAGCTTGACGCTCTGCGCACTGAGGGTGTGCTTATGCCGTATCTCCGCCCCGATGCCAAGAGCCAGGTGACTATTGAGTACAGTGAGGCTGGCAAGCCGTTGCGTATTGAGGCCATTGTGGTCTCCACTCAGCATGATGAGTTCATGGATGATGACAACGCCATGCTCGCCAAGATTGAGGATGATGTGCGTAACATTCTGCTGCCTCGCGTGTTTGCTCTTGACAAGGCTTACGCTGAACTTAACAAGGGTGATTTCAAACTCTATGTGAACCCTACTGGTAAGTTTGTTATAGGCGGCCCTCACGGCGATACCGGACTTACAGGCCGTAAAATCATTGTTGACACTTACGGAGGCCGTGGCGCCCATGGTGGCGGCGCATTCTCTGGCAAGGACCCTTCAAAGGTGGACCGCAGTGCAGCCTACGCCGCACGCCATATAGCCAAAAACTTGGTGACTGCAGGTGTGTGTGATGAGGTGCTTGTGCAGGTGGCATACGCTATTGGTGTGGCCAAGCCTATGAACCTCTACGTTAACACTTACGGCACTAACAAGACCAAGTTCTCTGATTCTGAGATTGCCCAGAAGATGCTGGAGATGTTTGACATGCGTCCGTACGCTATTGAGCAGCGCTTGAAACTGCGTAACCCTATCTATCAGGAGACTGCATCATACGGTCACTTTGGCCGCACTCCTGAAACTGTGGTGAAGCGCTTCAACGTAAACGGCACTCCTAAAGAGTTCACCGTAGAGCTTTTCACCTGGGAGAAGACGGACTATGCTGATGCTATAAGGGAGAATCTGCTTTAATAAATTTGCAGAATATCTGTTGCAAAGTTGTAACAGATATTCTGTAATTTTTTTCATTTTTCCATTAATTTTTCTTAAATTTGTCTGTGAGTTTCCTTTTTTTTGGGCTAAAATTATGCGTTTTACTCTAAAAATCAGTAGCTTATGGACGTTGAATCTCTACAAAACATTTTCTTTTCACAGGTCAGTGCAAGACACACCCCTGAGGAGGTGGAGCAGATAAAGAAGGCCTACTTCCTTGCCAAGGAGTCTCATAAGGGTCAGATGCGCAAGAGTGGTGAGCCGTACATCATCCACCCCATCGCCGTGGCTCAGATTGTCAATAATGACATGCAGCTTGGCGTGGCCCCTGTGATAGCGGCACTGCTTCATGATGTGGTGGAGGATACTGACTGCACCATTGAGGATATCAGCACCATGTTTGGTGATGAGGTGGCGTATCTTGTGAACACTGTGACCAAGAAGAAGACGGTGCGGCTCAACGCCTCCAAGCAGGTGGAGAACTTCAAACAGATGCTTGCGGCGTTCAACTATGACATCCGCGCACTCCTTATAAAACTTGCTGACCGCCTGCATAACATGCGTACTCTCAAGAGTATGAAGGTGGAGAAGCAGCTTAAGATTGCATCAGAGACAGACTTTTTCTACGCCCCACTGGCTAACCGCCTTGGACTTTACCGCATAAAGAGCGAGCTTGAGAACCTTGGGCTCCAGTACCGCTCACCTCATGAGTACAGGGTTATTCAGGAGGCTATAAATGATTATGTGCTGCAGCACTCTGACGCCACAGAGCACTGGCTCCAGCCTATACGTGAAATTCTTGAGAAGAACGGTATTGAGGCCACTGTTTCATGTGAGGCCAGAAGCGTCTACTCTCTATGGTATAAGATGCACACCACACGAGCCTCTCTCAAGGAGCTGGAGCATATAAGGGTGGTGCATATATGCTATAACAATAAGTTGCCGGAGGTGATATCGCGTAACGGCAGGAGCACTGAAAAAGATACTGCTCTTTTCATCTACTCCCTTATAACTGAGATATATACAGAGAAACCGTACAGTCTGCTGAACTATATTGACACTCCAAAGGAGAATGGTTACCGCAGTCTGCACGTAAAGCTTATGGGTAATGAGGGCCGCTGGATGGAGGTTCATATTCAAAGCCAGGATATGTATCGTGTCAGCCAGTACGGTTGTCTGGCTGAGCAGGCTTCAGGCATTGATAACTGGATTGAGAAGTTCAAACACGTGCTCCAAGATATTTCTGATCAGAGCAAGGACCAGATATTTGATGATGTAATCACCAGTTTCTACCATGATGACATCCTGGTATTCTCATCTGACGGTAGCAAGGTGCTGCTGCCTAAGAAGGCTAGCGCCATAGATTTTGCGTACGAGATACACTCTGACATGGGTGACCATGCCAAGTACGCCATTATAAATGACAAACTATGCTCTGTGACCACAATACTTGAGCGTGGTGACCGTGTGCGCATTGGCACAGACCCTGACTATCATCCTCAGGCTGATTGGCTCAAGGTGGCTCAGACATACCGTGCCAGGGTTCACATACGCCGCTATTTGAAGAAAATGGAGGCGAGCAGCACGGACAAGCACCCTGAGTATGTGCTCTGTTCTAAGTGTAACCCACTCCCTGGTGATGAGGTGGTAGGATTCCAGCGTCCTGATGGTACAGTGCTGGTGCATAAGTGCAACTGTGATGACGCTCTGTCTCTGTCATCGCAGGAGGGCGACGTTATAACCCGTGTGGAGCTTGAGGCGCGTGAGGACAAGACTTACCCTATAGGGTTCTGGATAAGGGCTGTGAACCGTGACAACTTCCTCTATGATGTTATGAACTTCATATCAGGTGAGATGCACCTGAGCATTGACAATATCAACAGTAAGACTACTGATGAGATTATAGACTGCCACATAAAAATTTTAGTCCACTCTATAAGTGAACTAAAATCTCTTGTATCCGGTCTCTCAAAGATAGAGAACGTGTATGAAATAAGGCGTGAGAACGGCAGAATACTGTAATCTTACAGCACCTGTGCTATCTTGGTCACGCGGCGCTCATGGCGTCCGCCTTCAAAGTCTGTGCTGAAGAATGTGTCCACAAATCTTTCAGCTTCTGCCTCAGAGATGAAGCGTGCAGGCAGTGATATTATGTTGGCGTCATTATGCTGACGTGCCAGCTGGGCTATCTCATCCTTCCAGCAGAGGGCGGCACGTACGTTGCGGTACTTGTTCACTGTCATGCTGATGCCGTTGCCGCTGCCGCAGATGGCAATTCCGTAATCCACTTTGCCATTGTTTACGGCGGAGCCAAGTTTGTGCCCGAAATCAGGGTAGTCAACGCTGTCTGAACTGTCTGTTCCAAAATCAACTATCTCAAACACTTTTGGCTTAAGATAATCTTTAAGATACTCTTTGAGTTGGTAGCCGGCGTGGTCACAGGCCATGCCGATGCTAAGATTTGCAAGTGGCTTCATTTTTTAGTTAAAAAAGTTTTGAATACGATGTTACAAAAATACGCAGAATAATTGATTATTTAACACTATGGAGTTGTTTTTTTCAAATATTGTCTTTGCTGTTTCAAAAAATAATTTTATTTTTGCATTGTGGATTACGAGGGGTTGGATTTTATCATCGGAGTATTTTTAATTTTTTTAATATATTTAAAATTATGGCTAATTTAGATTTAACAAAGTACGGAATCACTGGTTCTACAGTGATTGCTCACAATCCTTCTTACGAGGAGCTTTTCAAGGCTGAAACTTGCTCTTGCCTAGAGGGTTATGAGAAGGGACAGGAGACAGAGCTTGGTGCTGTAAACGTTATGACAGGTATCTTCACCGGCCGTTCACCTAAGGACAAATACATCGTTGACAACGATGAGAGTCACAACAACGTATGGTGGACTTCAGACGCTTACAAGAATGACAACCACCCAATGAGCGAGGCTGTATGGGAGCAGGTTAAGGAGATTGCAAAGAAGGAGCTCTCTAACAAGAAGCTTTATGTAGTTGACGCATTCTGCGGTGCTAACGAGGCTACACGTCTTGCTGTTCGTTTCATTGTAGAGGTTGCATGGCAGGCTCACTTTGTTGAGAACATGTTCATCCGTCCTACAGAGGAGGAGCTTAAGAGCTTTGAGCCTAACTTTGTAATATATAACGCTTCTAAGGCTAAAGTTGAGAACTACAAGGAGCTTGGTCTTAACTCTGAGACTTGCGTTGCTTTCAACACTAAGAGCCGTGAGCAGGTTATCATCAACACATGGTACGGTGGTGAGATGAAGAAGGGTATGTTCTCTATGCAGAACTACTATCTTCCACTTCAGGGCATAGCTTCAATGCACTGCTCTGCTAACACTGATATGGAGGGTAAGAACACAGCTATCTTCTTCGGTCTCTCTGGTACAGGTAAGACTACTCTTTCTACTGATCCTAAGCGTCTCCTTATTGGTGATGACGAGCACGGATGGGATGATGAGGGCGTGTTCAACCTTGAGGGTGGCTGCTACGCTAAGGTTATCAACCTTTCTAAGGAGAATGAGCCTGACATCTACGGCGCTATCAAGCGTGACGCTCTTCTTGAGAACGTAACTGTTGACGCTGCAGGTAAGATTGATTTCAACGATAAGTCAGTTACTGAGAACACTCGTGTTTCTTATCCTATTGACCACATTAAGAATGTAGTTAAGAAGGTTAACGGTAAGAGCGCAGGTCCTGCTGCTAAGAACGTTATATTCCTTTCTGCTGACGCATTCGGCGTACTTCCTCCTGTATCTATCCTTACTCCAGAGCAGACTAAGTACTACTTCCTGAGCGGTTTCACAGCTAAGCTGGCTGGTACTGAGCGTGGTATTACTGAGCCTACTCCTACATTCTCTGCTTGCTTTGGTCAGGCATTCCTTGAGCTGCACCCAACAAAGTACGCTGAGGAGCTTGTAAAGAAGATGGAGAAGTCTGGTGCCAAGGCATACCTTGTAAACACTGGCTGGAACGGAACTGGCAAGCGTATCTCAATTCCTGATACCCGTGGTATCATCGACGCTATCCTTGACGGTTCTATCCTCAAGGCTGAGACAAAGAAGATCCCTTACTTTGACTTTGAGGTTCCAACGGCTCTTCCAAACGTTAACCCTGCAATTCTTGACCCACGTGACACTTACAAGTGCGCATGCGAGTGGGAGGAGAAGGCTAAAGACCTTGCAGCCCGCTTCATCAAGAACTTTGCAAAATATGAGGGTAATGAAGCTGGTAAGGCTCTTGTTGCTGCCGGCCCAAAACTCTAATATTTCAGAGCAAATAATAAGAAAAACGGGGATTGGCTACCGCCAGTCCCCGTTCTCTTTTTATCAGATCTGCACCCCGTACTTATTCAGCTCACGGGCTACGGTGGATGAGACCTCCTTTAGCTGAGGGTCTGCTAGCAGGTAGAGTGTTTCAACGCCAAACACGGTGTAGTTTACACGGGTTATCTCATCCTCGTACTCAAGGTCTGCGGCGTTGCGTATGCCGCGTATTATGCAGTCAATGTTATATTCCTTAACCACATTGGCGGTAAGGGTGCTGTAACTTATCACTTCCACATTGGGGTTCTCTTTGTAGATGGCTTTGATATGCTCAGCCCTCATGGCGGCACCGGTGGCGTTCTCCTCCTTGGCGCTGTTTACACCCACGGCTATGACCACCATGTCAAACAGGCGTAAAGCACGGTCCACAATGTTCTTATGACCTATGGTGAATGGGTTGAATGACCCTGGAAAGAGAACTCTCATCTTGCTATTTTTGAAAATCCACTTGTCTTGCCCTGCCTTTGTAGAAATCAGTGACATAGTTGCCGCTCTCATCAAATCCGCCAAATACGAACAGATTGTTATCACGGTCAGCCACGGCGCTTATGCCGTATTTTGGAGTAAACTCATCAGGCAGTCTCTGATATCTTGCACCTGCGCTCCAAGTGAAGCCGTTGTCAATGCTGACTTGTAGCGGCATGTATTTTGGAGTTTCATTCTTTGTTACACCACCAAAGGCAAAGAGATATCTGGTATAGTATGCCGCCGATGTCTGAGTTACGTTGGTGAAATAGCCTGAGCCAGGCATTTTGACCACATCTGACCAATACCAGCCGTTATCAGTAGCATGAACATCGTTGCCTCCTACTATAAACATGGACTCCACGTTAAATGTGGTGCTTGCGTCATACTTTACAAGCACAGGAGAGAAGCCACCGTCAACAGGGAATGATGAAGGCAGAGTGCTGGTCTTTTCAGTAATGGTACCACCGTGGTATGACAGAACCACAGGTTTGTCATTCTTTTTTGCCAGAATAAGAAGTTCGTTCTTGTACTCTCCAAGTATAGCCACAGCCAGGCAGTCCTCTAAGTCAGCAAGTTTCTTAAACTTATCATCGGTGCTGTCAAATACATAAAGTGCATCATAACTGCTACCTAACAGATAAACAGAGTCTCTGAGAATCTCACCTCTTGGGGCGTAGCCAGACATGATGTCAACATCCATATCGAGGTCTGAAGCATCTGAAAGCCATGTAACACCGTCATCACTTGAGAACACATACAATTTGTCTAGAATCTCGCCTATGAGAAGGTAAACATTCTCTGTGTAGTAAACCTTGGCGCTCTCAAACTCTTCATTAAGGTTATGATCCAGTTTGTTCCAAATTATGGAGTCCGGATTCACAGAGTGCTTGTTTACGGTTACCATGTAGTCTTTTACATCCTTCTTGTTTGCGGCTACAATAGTCAGTTTGAACGGCGATGTCGCGTCAATGGAGTCAACCTGGTTCCAAGTGGCGTCATTTATCCTTATCTCTGAAGGCGTGGCCGCAAAAGTGATTAACGGCACCACCTTATGAATGTTTGACGTGTAGCTTATGGAATCTGAGTTTTGTATGGTTCCTGCTATACTGTCAACCGTATATGTCTTGAGTTTGAGATCAGGAGCCACATCGCAGGCTCTGAATGTAAACTTCTTTATGCTAGTACTTGATGAGCTGCTGCTCTTTTTGCAGCTTACAGTAGCTACAAGCACCGCAAACAGCAAAAGCATTGATATTTTAACAAAAATTCTTCCCATTGAGATTATATGCTTCAAATTTGGGTGTAAAGGTAACTAATTTTGTATAACTTTGCAATATAATTATTTCTAACTGAAACAAACGATATGGAACTATATCAGAAATTCTTAGAGTGTGGCGCAGTTACAACTGACAGTCGCAACTGCCCTCAGGGTTCAATGTTCTTTGCACTGAAGGGTGCCAATTTTGACGGGAACCAGTATGCGCTCAGCGCACTTGAAAAGGGATGCACTTATGCTGTGGTGGATGATGCATCAGTGGTTAAGGACAGTCGCTTCATACTTGTGGATGATACACTTAAGGCGCTTCAGGACCTTGCCGCCGAGCATAGAAGGGCGTTGGGTACAACAATAATAGGCATTACCGGCAGTAACGGCAAAACCACAACCAAGGAGCTTGTCAGCACAGTGCTCTCAAAGAAGGGTGCGGTGCTTTACACACAGGGCAACCTTAACAATCATATAGGTGTGCCTCTTACCCTTCTCAGACTCACTCCTCAATATAAGATTGCTGTGATTGAGATGGGCGCCAACCATCCTGGTGAGATTGCCACCCTTGTAAACATAGCCCAGCCTGACTACGGACTTATTACCAATGTGGGGCGTGTACATCTTGAAGGGTTCGGCAGTTTTGAGGGCGTGAAAAAGACAAAAGGCGAACTCTATGACTATCTGCGCAGCCATGGCGGAATGGGCTTCCTGCTGACTGACAGCGATGACCTTAGAGAGATGGCATCGGGGCTTAGAACAATAGGCTACGGCTCATCAGACTGCGATACAAATTATGTGAGCGGAGAACTTACAAGTGAGGCCTCATCTCCTTTTATAAGTGTAAAGGTGAAGTGTTTTGATCAAAGCACTGAGATTAAGACTCACCTTATAGGCGTATATAACCTGCCTAATGTGCTTGCCGCTGTATGCGTAGGTCGCTTTTTTGACGTGCCTCTATCTGATGTGAGGAGCGCTATTGAGGCTTACACACCAACAAATAACCGCTCCCAGCTTGTAAAGACTAATTTTAACACTCTTATAGTTGACGCTTACAATGCAAACCCAACCAGCATGGCAGCCGCCATACGCAACTTTGCACAGCTGGATATGCCTGGTAAGATGTGTATTCTTGGAGATATGGGTGAGATAGGAGCAGAGAGCCTTAACGAGCACAGGAAGATTGTGGAGCTTCTTAAAGAGAGCGGTATAGATGATGTTATCTTTGTGGGACATATATTCCGTGAAGCAAGCAGCGGCTACAAATACTTTGATAATGTAACCGCCTTAAAGGAGCATCTTGCCGCCAATCCGCTAAAAAATGTTACAATTTTGATAAAAGGTTCCCTCTCAAACCGCCTTTCAACCATTGTTGACGCATTATAAATTATTTTTAATGAACATTTATTAACTTTTATTACTAAAAATTCTTAAATTTGCCTATCATTAAAAACTAAAACTAATTGTTATGAAAAAGTATTTATGTGAATTCATCGGTACATTTGTGCTTGTACTTGGTGGTTGCGGTACTGCAATATTTGCAGGTGGCGCAGTAGGTTTTCTTGGAGTTGCACTAGCTTTTGGTCTTACAGTAGTGGCTATGGCATACGGCATCGGCCACATTTCAGGTGCCCACCTCAACCCCGCTGTCAGCTTTGGTGTCTTCGTTAACGGACGCATGAGCTTGAAGGAAATGCTCGTCTATTGGCTCGCACAGTTCATCGGCGGCATTATCGCTGGTGCTTTGCTCCTCGTGATTTGGAATGCTATCGGTGGCGGCGCTACTGGCGTCTTTGCTTCCAACGGCTTTGGCG
>ONBO01000003.1 GCA_900316125.1 uncultured Bacteroidales bacterium
TTCATTACAGCGACACATGGGCAGACCCTTCAAACCAGTGGATACCAGAATCATGGGCGGGACTTACAGACGAACAGCTTAAAGAAAAAATATACACCTACACAAAAGAATGTCTTCAAACACTTGTAGATAATGACGCCACGCCAGACTTCATACAAATAGGCAACGAGATATCCTACGGAATGTTATGGAGCGTGGATCATAACCGAGCATCAAGAGAAAACCGCTGTTACAGTGACTCATTCCCAAGATACTGGACAAGATTCATAAACCTTTTGGGACAAGCCTCTAAGGCGTGCCGTGAAGTATGCCCTGACGCACAAGTGGTAATTCACACGGAGCGTTCAGGAGACCCTGAGGCCCTACAAGACATATACACACGCCTAAGCGGAGTTGATTATGACATAATAGGGCTCTCCTACTACCCATTCTGGCACAATTCACTTTCAGTACTGTCAAACTCACTTGAAACCTTGGCCACAAACTTTCCAGAAAAGAGAGTTCACATAGTGGAAACCGCCTATTACTACCAATACCCAAGTGACATTATTTATGATTTCTCAAACATCTGGCCATACACCCCGGAAGGCCAGTCAAAATTCATAAAAGACCTTATTAATGAGCTAAAAAAACACACTAACGTAGATGCTCTATATTGGTGGTTCCCAGAGGAGAACGGGAACGGACCAGATAGTTCAGTGCTTACGGGATGGATAAACCGCGGATTCTGGAACAACTCCACACATACAGCATTGCCCGGTCTCTATGTTATGAAAGAGTTCCTTGACCGCAGCACAGACGCGGATGAGGCTCACATAGATGAAAACGTCACCACTCCTCCTGCCTACTTTGACCTTATGGGCAGAGAAGTTTCACAACCCACAGAAGGAATATACATAATGCACCAAGGCGCCAAGACAAGCAAAATTCTTAAATAAGAGGCAAAAAGAGAGCGGCTAAGACCAAATGTCAAAGCCGCTCTCTTATTTTTCAGTTATATACTAACTTACTTTACCTTAGCAACTATAGCTTGGAATGCTTGTGGCTCATTCATTGCAAGCTCTGCAAGAGCCTTGCGGTTGATATCAATACCAGCCTTGTGAAGAGCACCCATAAGCTTAGAGTATGACATACCCTCTATGCGTGCAGCAGCATTGATACGCTGAATCCAAAGTGCACGGAAGTTACGCTTTTTAGCTTTTCTGTCACGATAAGCATACTGAAGACCCTTCTCCCATGTGTTTTTGGCAACTGTCCAAACATTCTTTCTGGCTCCGTAGTAGCCACGAGTAAGTTTTAAAACTTTCTTTCTTCTTGCTCTTGAAGCAACGTGATTTACTGATCTTGGCATTTTCTTTAATTTTTGATTGTCAGCGTTATCTGTTTAGATAAACTTTAAGGCTGAACATTCGGTTAATAACTATTTAAGACCCAACAACAATTTTACATTTGACTTATCTGCTTTGTCAACCAGACCTGCGTAAGTAAGGTTACGTTTCTGTTTGGTTGTCTTCTTAGTCAGAATATGACTCTTGTAAGCGTGTTTTCTCTTGATTTTCCCTGACCCGGTAAGGCTGAACCTTTTTTTGGCACCGGAATTAGTTTTCATTTTTGGCATTGTCTTAAAATATTTAATTAATAAAAAAGTTACTTTTTCTTTTTTGGAGACATCAGTATGGTCATTCTTTTGCCCTCAAGAACAGGCATTTGATCAACTTTACCATACTCCTCCAAATCATTTGCAAATCTCAGAAGCAAAACCTCACCCTGCTCTTTGAACATAATTGAACGACCCTTGAAGAACACGTAAGCTTTAAGCTTAGACCCCTCAGTAAGGAAGTTCTGGGCGTGTTTGAGCTTGAAGTTATAGTCATGGTCATCAGTCTGAGGTCCGAACCTAATCTCCTTAACTACAACCTTAGCCGCCTTCTGTTTCTGCTCCTTCTCCTTTTTCTTGAGCTGGTACAGGAACTTAGAGTAATCTATAACCTTACAAACCGGAGGAACCGCCGATGGTGAGATTTCAACCAAATCAAGTTCCTGCTCATCCGCAATTCTTATTGCGTCTTTAATATTGTAGATACCGGGTTCTACATTGTCACCAACTAAACGGACTTCATTCACACCTCTTATATATTCATTAATACGGTGTGGGTTCTCTTTTACCGGCCGTTTATTGCCACTTCTCGGTACAAAAGTTTGTGCTATAGGTTACGCCCTCCAAGCGTTTAATTAATTGATTTTTAAAAAATAAAAATGCTGCTTCAAAAATAAGCGTGCAAATATACAACTTATTCTTGAAACAGCAAAAAGAAATTTCAACTTTTATTAGTCGTACTCAAATTCAGTTATCTGACCATTGGCGTTTATCTCCACCTCTGTTCTGTCAGTGAACTTGATTTTGTACTCATAGCCGTTGTTCTCCATCTTGTAGATTTTCTTGTCACCAAAACGGCTGTCAAGAGTCTCTTGAACAATATCAGGGAGAATCATGCGAGGCATGTTACCGCCTCTTGTAAGCCAAATCTCATCCCAGCCGCCAAGCATGTCAAACTCAACTATAATACCACCCTTAAGGTAAGCCTTGTACTCAGACACACCGTCATCAAACTTTTGTGTGGTATTCTTTACAGGGTTGGCTGCAAAATACTGGGTAAGGAACTGCTGAGCCTGCTCTGGGAGCTGGCTATAAGGAATTTTAAGCTCCGGATCTCTTGCAAGTGCAACCACTGACATAAGAGCGGCAGCAACTAAAATAGCAATCTTTTTCATCTCTTTCAAAATTAGTTTAACGTTCTTTTGACTGTATAAAAATTAAAAAGTTTATTTAATAAAGCTTTTTGTCATCTGGTCAACCTCAGTGTTAATCATCTTGGCAAAATCAGATACGCTCATAGAGCCTTTGTCTCCCTCACCTTGACGACGTACAGACACAGCGCCCTCCTGCTCTTCCTTTTCACCCACAATAATCATGTAAGGTATGCGCTTCAGCTCATTATCACGTATCTTGCGGCCAATCTTCTCATTGCGGTCATCCACAATAACACGCACATCCTCCATTTCAAGCTGTTCAGCCACCTTGCTGGCGTAATCATTAAAACGCTCACTGATAGGCAGGATAGCCACCTGGTCTGGTGTAAGCCAGAGAGGGAACTTACCGCCGGTATGCTCAATAAGCACAGCCACAAAACGCTCCATAGAGCCAAATGGTGCACGGTGAATCATAACAGGACGGTGTTTTTGATTATCCTCACCTACATACTCCAGTCCAAAACGCTCAGGCAGGTTATAATCAACCTGAATGGTGCCAAGTTGCCAGCGGCGACCAATGGCATCCTTAACCATAAAGTCAAGTTTTGGCCCGTAGAATGCAGCCTCGCCAGTCTCAACACGGGCTGGCAGCCCTCTCAGTTTGCAAGCCTCCACTATAGCGCTTTCAGCCTTCTCCCAAACATCATCAGAACCAATATATTTGCTCTTATTATTAGGGTCACGCAATGAAATCTGAGCCTCAAAGTTCTTGAAATCAAGGGCGTTGAATATAATGGATATAATATCCATCACCTTAAGGAACTCGTCGAGCAGCTGGTCTGGGCGGCAGAAAATGTGCGCATCGTCCTGAGTAAAGCTACGTACACGTGTAAGTCCGTGAAGCTCACCACTCTGCTCATAACGGTAAACAGTGCCAAACTCCGCACAGCGGAACGGCAGATCCTTGTATGAACGAGGTTTGAACTTATATATTTCACAGTGATGAGGGCAGTTCATAGGTTTAAGCAAATACTCCTCACCCTCCTCTGGTGTATGTATTGGCTGGAAAGAATCCTTACCATACTTAGCATAGTGACCCGATGTTACATATAGCACTTTATTACCTATATGAGGAGTCATTACCTGCTGATATCCAAAACGCTTCTGAATCTTCTTCAGGAAGTCCTCAAGACGCAGACGCAGCGCAGTTCCCTTTGGCAACCATAGAGGCAATCCCTTACCCACAGTGTCAGAGAATGTAAAGAGTTCAAGCTCCTTGCCTATCTTACGGTGGTCACGTTTCTTAGCCTCCTCCATAAGTGTCACATAGTCATCAAGCATCTTTTTCTTAGGGAAGGATATGCCGTAAAGACGTGTAAGCTGCTTACGCTTCTCATCGCCGCGCCAATACGCGCCAGCCACACTTGTAACCTTGAATGCCTTGATTATACCTGTATTAACAAGGTGAGGTCCTTTACAAAGGTCAAAGAAACCACCCTGCCTGTATATTGTGATATTACCATCCTGAAGGTCATTGATAAGCTCCAATTTATAATTCTCGCCACGCTCAGCAAACATCTTCTGAGCATCTGCCTTGCTAACCTCCTCACGTACAAGATTTGCCTTACGGCCTACAATCTCCATAAACTTTGCCTCAATGGCAGGGAAGTCAGACTCCTTGATAACAACGCCGTCACCCGGGTCCACATCGTAGTAAAATCCATTCTCAATAGCCGGGCCTATACCAAACTGGATACCTGGATAGAGTTCCTGCAAAGCCTCAGCCATAACGTGAGCTGAAGTGTGCCAGAAGGCGTGCTTGCCATCTTCATCATCCCACTTCAGCAGGTTTATTGTAGCATCTGCTGTTATAGGGCGGTTAGCCTCAATTACTTTGTCATCAACTTTTGCGGCAATAATGTCAGCAGCCAGACGAGGGCTGATGCTCTCCGCAATTTGAAGTGCTGTTACGCCACTCTCATACTGGCGTACACTTCCATCTGGAAATGTTATGTTTATCATAGTTTTACTTTTTAAACGGGTGATACAAGGCCCGTATTGTTTTGAAGGTGCAAAGATACGAATAAGCGAGAGCAAATCAAAATAAATTTTTGATTTGCATAAATGATGAGTATTTTCACGAGCGAATGCGAGTAAAATTACAAACCTGTTTCAAACCACACTCCTCACACTTGGGATTGCGGGCGGTGCAGGTGTAGCGTCCAAAGAGAAGAAACCAATGATGGGCTTTTGAAAGTATCTCCGCAGGAATATTTTTTGTGAGCACTGCCTCCACCTTGGCAGGAGTGTCCTCTTTCTCTGTAACCAGCCCAAGGCGATGTGAGACTCTGAACACATGTGTATCAACAGGCATGGCAGGTTTGCCAAACGCCACCGCCATAACCACATTAGCGGTCTTGCGCCCCACTCCGGGCAGTTGGGTCAGCTCCTCCATGGTCTGCGGCACTACCCCGCCAAACTTCTCCACAAGCGTCTGGGCAAGCCCTTTCAGGTGAGCTGCCTTACTATTTGGGTAGGAAATCTCCTTAATATATTGGAATATTTCTGCATCGGTGGCACGGCTCATAGCCTCAGCATCAGGATATGCGGCAAAAAGCGCCGGAGTGTTCTTGTTCACACGCTTGTCAGTACACTGGGCAGACAGCACCACCGCCACTATCAGTTCAAAAGGGTTCCTGAACCGAAGTTCGCTCTCCGCATCGGGAAGCCGCGCCGCCAGCTCCTTCAACACAATACTATAGCGCTCTTCTGTAGTCATTATTAATTTTTATTGATTTTTTACCTCTTAATGTTGGTATTGCTTTAATTGCTGTTGCCATACTGATATGATTTGATACTGCAAAGATAGAATACAAATTTTTCCCGTGCAACACCATTAAAAGGCTTTAACGCAAAAACAAAATCTACTATACAAATCCGTTTTGCTATATGACGCCACACACAGATAAGCAAAAAAATAGCTTATTTTCAGCGGAAATACTATAAAAACCACAAATTTCCGCTGGTTATAAGGCAAAAATTACTATATTTGTAGCGGATTTAATATAAAACCATAGAGTTTATGATAATAGGACGAGAAAAAGAGCAGCATGAACTGTTGAGCCTACTTGAGAAGGAAGAATCTCAGTTTTGCGCCGTATATGGCAGGAGACGCGTAGGTAAAACATATCTCATTAGAGAAACATTCAACTATCATTTTTGTTTTCAACACACAGGGGTGGCAAAGGGGACGCTGCGCCAGCAACTGACAGCATTCAGGAACTCTCTGACCGCAGCTGGAATGAAATGTGCGATACCAAACTCATGGATTGACGCATTTGAGTTGTTAAAGGAACATATCAACAACTCTCCTGCAGGTAAAAAAGTTCTATTTATAGATGAACTGCCATGGATGGATACTCCGAAGGGTAACCTGATAGGAGCCTTGGAAAACTTCTGGAACGGATGGGCTACGGCACGCAAGGAGAAGGATATAATTCTCATTGTTTGCGGCAGCGCAACATCTTGGATTAGCAAGAAACTATTGAAGGATAAAGGCGGACTCCGTGGACGACTGACCAACAGAATAAAGTTAGCCCCCTTTACACTACGTGAATGTGAGCTATTTGCTAAAAATGCAAATCTCGCCCTTGAGAGAAAAGATGTGCTGGAACTATATATGATACTCGGAGGAATACCCTATTACTGGAGTTTCTTAAGAAGAGGGCTTAGCGTGGCACAGAACATAGACCAACTGTTCTTTACAGAAACAGCCCAACTACGTGATGAATTTGACGCCCTCTATTCAGTACTGTTCAAACGTCCCGAGAATTACCTCAAAATCATTGAATGTCTTAGTGACGGCAAACAGTCCGGAATGACCAGAGATGAGCTGCTCACTAAAAGCAAACTCTCAGACGGAGGTACTTTCTCCACCGTATTGGAAGAACTGGAGGAATGTGGATTCATTCGTAAATTTACGTCTGCTGACACAGCAAAGATTAACGCGATATATCAGTTGATTGACAATTACACCCTATTTCACTATCTGTGCATCAAAAAGAACGCTTTCAGCGATGAGCATTACTGGTCAAACACAATAACATCCACAATGCACAACACATGGAAGGGGCTTGCTTTTGAGCGTGTATGCCTGCAACACATACGCCAAATAAAAGCAACCCTCGGTATTTCTGGTGTGCAGACAAATGTCTGTTCATGGTTCACTCGTGGCACGGCAGAGATACACGGTGCACAAATTGACTTAGTGATTCAACGTGCTGACGGATGTACAGATATTTGTGAAATGAAGCACTCTGCAAATGCGTTTACCATAGACAAAGATTACTCATACAAGTTACAAAACAAGATTTATGCATACAAAGAGCTGTCAAAAGACAAGAACACCGTTCATCTTGTAATGGTAACTACAAACGGAGTTGTCCATAACAGTTATTATAACCTCATACAGAATGAGGTCACTATGGATGACCTGTTTGACAAAAAAAGTGGCTAAAAAATAATTTTAGCCACCCTCAATGCAAATTTATCTTACTACAGATACTACTTAACCATAACCTTCACAGCCTCATCACCTACTTTTACTACATACACACCCGATGCAGGCACTGGGTTACCAACTGGCAGACCTGCTGTGTTGTACACTCTTATATCTGATGGATCTTTCCCATTAACAGTAATCAACTTCTCACTTATAGAGATTGCATCCTTTATATTCTCTGAGGTGCTTTCATTTACATTCACCAGATCTTCTATGCATTTAAAATTAGAGGAATCAAAATAGTTCCAACCATCCGCTATCATATAATCAACAAGACTGGCACAAGGCACATAAACTTCAACATCACTGCCCACATTTACAAACACATCGTTCGATGTTATAGTCGGAGGCACATCGGCACGACAAATAATTCGTTTAAGACTTATACAACCAAAGAAGGCTTCTTCGTTAATATTTGTAACACTACTTGGCAGATCTACGTTAAGCAACAAAAAACAATACATAAAGGTCTGAGATTCAACAGTTGAGACCCCATTGGGAATTATCACATTAGTTAAATTGGTATTTCTAAAAGCACCACTTCCTATAGCTGTAATACAGTCAGGAATAATTATATTCGAAAGTTTAGAACATATATCAAAAGCATAATCGCCTATTGACTTCACCGTATTGGGAATTTCTATTGATGTTAGTCCACTCCTGCTAAACGCAGCAGGCCCAATAGATTTAATGCCCATAGGGATTGTTGTATTTTTACAACCTGACACTAATGACAGGTTTGATTTTTTTATTATAGCATTACAATTATCTCTAGAATCATAAATAATGTTATTTGGATCAACGCTTATCGATGTTAATCCAGAGCACGCAAATGCTCCTTGACCTATCTCTACAATATTTTCAGAAATGTTTATTGAAGACAATCGTGACCCTCTAAATGCTGATACGCCAATAGAAGTAACACTATTAGGGACTGTTACTGTTTCCAACTTTTCGCAACACCAAAAAGCACTATCCCCAATACTTGTAACCCCTTCAGGAATCTCTACAGTTGTCAACTCATAACAATTACCAATCGCATGTTTTCCTATTGACTTTACACTATTGGGTATTTTCACAGATGGTATGTTAAAACAGTCACTGAAAGCGTAATCATTTATTTTTTCTACTCCTTGTGGAATTTCTATTGGGCTTAACAAATCACAGCATTTAAAAAAGGCACTATCTCCAATTGAAGTTACACTACTGGGAATATTTAAAGATTTAACATTGTAGCATGACGCAAACGCAGAATTACCTATCGATGTTATACCATTACTTATTGTAACCTTTGTTATGCCTTCTCTACCCTTACATGCATTATCACCAATGGTCTTAACACCGTATGTTTTACCATCGTAGTTTACAACAACTGGGATTGTAACCTCACCCTCATAATCTTTGCCCTTGACCGACACTATTGTGGCATACTTGCCATCCTCTGATGAATAGCCAATGCCATCAACCTCAAAATTTGTCACAGCGGCAACATCAAATGAAACCGCCAATAACACGCACACAAAAAAAGGTCTAAATCTTTTCATAATTAATTGATAATTAAATTAAAACATTGTAATTAAAGCGAATAAAATTGACACAAAAAAAGGCGAGACCTCAAAGTTCACTCTATCCATCTTGAGGTTCTAGCAAAACCTTACACTGAATAAAGCAACATGAAGCCTACGCCGTATGTAAAGCCCATGGCAAAAAGCCACAGGCACAATTACATACCCGTAGGCATTCATTGTCGCAACTATCCGTCAGTGTATTGAAAATTTGCTAGATTCCAAGATGCCGGACTGCGCGTCAACAAACGCCTAATATGTCGTGTACAAAAGTATGAAAAAAAATCCAACAAACAAAGGCCTCACCCCTTTTTGTATTTCATACTAATTTTTATTACTTTTGCGGGTCAAAAATAATAAACTCATCTTAATTCAATGAGAGATTTCCAGCAGACAGACCAGAATGGTTTTTACGGCTCATTTGGTGGGGCGTACATTCCAGAGATATTGTACAAGACGGTAGAGAATCTTAAAGAGAGCTACCTTAGTGTGATAGAGAGCGAATCCTTTAAAAAGGAGTACCACGCACTACTTAAAGACTACGTGGGGCGTCCGAGCCCGCTCTACTACGCTAAGCGCATGAGTGAGAAGTATGGATGTCAGCTCTACCTGAAGAGGGAGGACTTGAACCATACCGGCGCACATAAGATAAACAACGCCATAGGTCAGGCATTGCTTGCAAAAAGGTTAGGCAAGAAACGCATAATTGCAGAGACGGGAGCAGGACAGCATGGTGTGGCAACCGCTACTGTATGCGCCCTGATGAACATGCCATGCCGTGTGTATATGGGTGCGCTTGACGTGGAGCGCCAGCACGTTAACGTGGAGCGTATGCGTATGCTTGGAGCAGAGGTGTTTCCTGTTCAGAGCGGCAACAAAACCCTGAAGGACGCAACTAACGAGGCCATCAGGGACTGGTGCTGCCACCCTGCAGACACATTCTACATAATAGGTTCAACAGTAGGCCCTCACCCCTACCCCGATATGGTGGCACGCCTGCAAAGCGTTATATCAGAGGAGATAAAGTGGCAGCTTGAGGAGCACATAGGCCGTGACTATCCAGACTACATACTGGCATGCGTTGGAGGCGGAAGCAACGCCGCAGGTGCCATATACCACTTCCTAAACAATGAGAAAGTGCGCATTGTGCTTGCTGAAGCTGGCGGACTGGGCATGGAGACAGACAAGACCGCCGCATCGCTGCAGATAGGCACAACCGGCATACTGCACGGAAGCCGTATAAAACTTATGCAGACCGCCGATGGGCAGATTGTGGAGCCATATTCAATATCGGCGGGACTTGACTACCCTGGCACAGGCCCTCTGCACTGCAACCTCTATGAAACAGGTAGAGCCAAAGTGCTTGCTGTTAATGATGATGAGGCTCTGCAGGCTGCATTTGAGCTCACAAGGCTTGAGGGCATAATTCCGGCACTCGAAAGCAGCCATGCCCTTGCCCTGCTACCAAAAATGAAATTCAAAAAAGATGATGTGGTGGTTTTGAACGTAAGCGGGCGCGGTGACAAAGACCTTAACACATATCTAGCACATAAAGATGAAATAGACTATGACAAAATTTAAATACCATACAGAATCAAAAAGCATATTAGGTGACCTTCTCACCCCTGTAAGCGCCTACCTTAAGGTTAGGGACGCATATCCGCAGAGTGCGCTGCTTGAAAGCTCTGACTATCATGGCGGAGAAAACGCCAAATCCTTTATTGCACTACACCCAATAGGCACAGTGAGCATAGCACACGGTACGGGACGTCTGGAATACCCCGATGGCAGCACCGTAGAACACAAGATTGAGGCTGGCTACACATCGGCGGACCTTATAAATGAATTTCTTAAATCATTCAGCATAGAGGGCGCCGATGCAAAATATTGTGGACTTTACGGCTACACTTCTTTCAATTCAGTGCGCTATTTTGAAAATATAAAGGTGAAAGATGAGGTTCAGGAGAAAAACGACGCACCTGATTTGCTCTACATTCTTTACAAAGATGTGGTTGTGTTTAACCACTTTAGCAATGAGCTGACCATAATTGAAATGCTCTCTGATGGAGAGAGAAATGACCTTGACCAGCTGGAGCGAGACCTTAAAAACCGCCCGTATCAAGCGTACAACTTCAGCCCCGTGGGTGAGTGTACAAGCACGCTCACTGATGATGAGCACCGTGAGAACATACGCCGAGGCATTGCCCACTGCATGAGAGGAGACGTATTCCAGATAGTGCTGTCAAGAAGGTTCATACAGCGTTACAGCGGTGATGACTTTAAGCTATACCGTGCGTTGAGAAGCATAAATCCAAGTCCTTACCTCTTCTATTTTGACTTTGGCGGATTCAGAATATTCGGCTCCTCACCTGAGACTCACTGCAAGATTGAGAACCGCCACGCATACATTGACCCTATTGCAGGCACCACCAAGCGTACTGGCAATACGGAACAGGACCGCAAAAATGCTGAGTATCTGCGGAATGATCCTAAAGAGAATGCAGAGCATGTAATGCTTGTGGATCTGGCACGTAATGACCTGTCACGCAACTGCCACGGTGTGCACGTTGATTTCTATAAGGATATGCAGTTCTACAGCCATGTGATTCACCTTGTGAGCCGTGTAAGCGGAGAACTTGACCCCGATGCAGACCCAGTGCAGGCATTTATTGACACATTCCCTGCCGGAACCCTTAGCGGTGCTCCAAAAGTGAGAGCCATGCAACTTATAAGCGAATATGAGCCACACAACCGTGGAGCTTACGGCGGCTGCATAGGTTTTATAGGGTTTGACGGAAGCCTTAACCAGGCCATAACAATACGCACCTTTGTAAGCCGCAACAGTGAGCTGTGGTTTCAGGCTGGCGGCGGCATTGTGGCAAAGAGCAATGTGGAGTATGAGCTACAGGAGGTAAATAACAAATTAGGGGCGCTGAGCAAAGCAATTAAAATAGCTGAAACATTATGAAAAACATTGTAATCATAGATAATTATGACTCATTTACATACAATCTGAGTCACCTTACAAAAGAGCTTGGCGCAAAAGTCACAGTTTATAGGAATGACAAATTCCAGTTACCTGATTTAGAAGCTTTTGATAAAATAATACTATCCCCTGGTCCTGGCATACCAAGCGAGGCGGGTCTCCTTCTTGACACCATACGATGCTACGCAGGCAAGAAACCCATATTGGGCGTATGCCTCGGACATCAGGCCATAGGAGAGGCGTTTGGCGGCACACTTACAAACCTAAGTGAAGTATTCCATGGCGTAGCCACCCCGATGCACATAGTAGCAAATGATTACATCTACAGCAGTCTGCCAGATACCATTGAGGTGGGACGCTACCACTCATGGGTGGTGAACCGTAATGGTTTACCTGAATGTCTTGAAATTACAGGCGTGTCAGATGAGGGCTACATCATGTCATTGCGTCATAAGGAGTTTGACATCCGTGGCATACAGTACCACCCTGAGAGCATACTAACAAAAGAGGGGCGTGTAATTCTAAAAAACTGGATTGAAAAATGAAAACATACCTGACAAGACTTGCCGGAGGTGATACACTGAGCCGTGAGGAGACTCGTGAAATACTGCTTCGCATTACACGTAGCGAACTGAATGACTGCCAGATAGCAGCGTTTCTCATGGCCATTCAGACAAGAGGCATAACTGTGGATGAAATATTAGGTCTGAGAGACGGGATATTAGAGACGGGCAAGAGTGTGGATTTATCTGATTATGACAACACTCTTGACATTGTGGGTACTGGCGGCGATGGCAAGAATACATTCAACATTTCCACCTGTGCGGCGTTTGTAATAGCCGGAGCAGGATATAAAGTTACCAAGCACGGCAACGGAGGCAGCACCAGTGTAAGCGGTGCAAGCAACGTGCTCATGAACCACGGTGTAAAGTTCACAGATAACATAGACACGCTGCGCCGCTCTCTTGACGAGGCTGGGATCTGCTATCTGCACGCTCCCCTGTTTGCCTACGGCATGAAGTTTGTGGGTCCTGTGCGCAAGGCGTTAGGCATACCCACCTGCTTTAACATCTTAGGCCCGCTTGTAAACCCTTCAAGGCCAAAAAGTTCACTCCACGGCACCGCCACTCCGGCACAGATGCGCCTCTACACCAATGCACACCAGAGAATAGGAGACAACTTTGGTGTACTCAGCAGCTATGACGGCTATGATGAAATATCGCTTACCAGCGGTTTCAAACTTATAACAAACAACTTTGAGAAGGTGTTCACCCCTAAAGACCTTGGGTTCAACTACGTGGAGCCTGCCGAAATATATGGTGGTGAGACTGCCGCTGATGCCATGAAGATATTTGACAGCGTACTGGAGGGCACATCCACCGAGGCGCAGAAAAACGTGGTGCTTGCAAACGCAGCCTGCGGCATAAGCATAATGGACAGGAATCTCAGCATAGCTGAGAGCGTGGCTCTAGCTCAGGAATCACTTGAATCAGGCAAAGCACTAAGCGCATTAAAGAAATTTATAGAGATAAACTCATGACACAGGACATTCTCTCAAATATAACAGCGCAAAAAAGGATTGAGGTGGCTAAAGACAAGTCTTTAACCCCGCCTGCGGTGCTTTATAAATCAGTGGAGCTCCTAATGTCTGAAAACTATGACACACGGAGCATGAGCGGCTCTCTAATGGCAAGCGCACACGGAATTATTGCAGAGTTTAAGCGCAAAAGCCCGTCAAAAGGCTGGATTCACCCCGATGTGGAGCCCGAGGATGTGGTACCATGCTACGCAAAAGCAGGCGCAGCCGCACTAAGCATACTCACTGACACAGATTTTTTTGGAGGATGCAGGGAGTTTATAAAGAGAGTGCGCCCCATGGTGCAGACCCCCATACTGCGCAAGGATTTCATAATTGACGAATACCAGATATTCCAAGCCAAGGAGATAGGAGCTGATGCAGTGCTGCTAATTGCAGCCTGCCTGAGCAAACAGGAGTGTGAGAGCCTTATAAACATGGCTCATAACCTGAATCTAGAGGTCTTACTGGAGATGCACAGCGAGTCTGAGCTTGACTACGCCACTCTCGGCGCTGATATGCTTGGCATTAACAACCGCAATCTTGGAACCTTTGTAACAGACGTGAACAACTCATTCAAGATGGCGGAGCTTCTGCCAAAAGAGAGGCTTAAAGTGAGCGAGAGCGGCATAAGCAACCCAGAAACAATAAGACAGTTAAGAGCTGCAGGGTTTAGAGGCTTCCTTATAGGAGAAACATTCATGAAAGAGAGCAACCCTGGTGCGGCATTGGAGAATTTTATAAAAAACATAGCTGAATGATAGTAAAAGTATGCGGCATGCGTGAGCCTGACAATATTAGGGATGTGGAGGCTCTCCACCCTGACATGATGGGCTTTATATGCTGGGAGAAATCTCCCAGATATGTAGCCGCAGTGCCGTCATACCTGCCTAAGTGCCAGAGAGTGTGCGTTTTTGTAAATCCTTCAATTAACTACGCACTCCAGATGGCGGATAGTTTTAAGGCAGATCATCTACAGCTGCACGGCAGTGAGACACCAGACTTCTGTCAGGAGCTAAAGCAAGCCACCGGACTTAAAATAATTAAAGCCATTTCCATTGCAAACTCTGCTGACATTGAAAAAAGCAAAAAATACCAAGGTATAGCAGACATTATGCTTTTTGACACCAAGTGCGCCACGGTGGGCGGCAGCGGAGTAAAATTTGACTGGAGCATACTTGACAGTTACTCTGGCACCACCCCGTTCCTGCTTTCAGGCGGGATAGGACCGGATGACGCAGAAAGTATACTATCCATAAAACACCCAATGTTTGCAGGAGTTGACCTTAACAGCGGCTTTGAAAGTTCTCCGGCAGTAAAAGATATACCAAAACTAAAAAAATTCATAACAAGCATACGATATGAACAGAATTAACCAACTATTTGCAAACAAGAAACAGAATATTCTCTCCATATATTTTTGTGCAGGCCATCCAAAGGCCGGAAACTGCGCAGAGGTGATAACATCGCTGGAGCGCAACGGCATAGACATGATAGAAGTGGGCATACCGTTCAGTGACCCTATGGCAGACGGTCCTGTGATACAGAGCGCAGCCACCGCCTCACTCAGAAACGGCACCACCCTTAGCGGAATATTCTCAGAACTTGAGGGCATACGCCAGAGTGTGAACATACCGCTGGTGCTTATGGGCTACCTGAATCCGATATACCACTTTGGTTATGAGAAGTTCTTTTGCAAATGCAGTGAGACAGGCATTGACGGAGTCATAATCCCTGACCTGCCTTTCAAGGACTACATAGAAGAGGTGAAACCCATAGCAGACCGCTATGACATTCGAGTAATCATGCTTATAACACCTGAGACCAGCGATGAGCGCATACGCTTCATTGACAGCAATACGGACGGATTCATCTATATGGTTTCAAGTGCGGCCGTAACAGGCGCACAGAAAGAGTTTGATGCGGCAAAACAGGCATACTTCAATCATGTTAACAGCATGAATCTGACACAGCCGAGAATGATAGGTTTTGGCATAAGCAACCGCGCCACGCTTGAGAGCGCACAGAAAAACGCAGCCGGATGTATTATTGGCAGTAAGTTTGTATCTTTGCTTGAAGAGGCAGGCGGCGATGCAGACAAAGCCTGCGCAGAACTAAGAAAAGCGCTGGAGCTTTAACACTCCAGCCTTTTATCCATTGTTATCCACCACATCAATTTCATTGCCGTCCTTGTCTGTAAACCTATATTGCAGGTACGGCATGTTTTGATCTGGTAATATGTTAAGACGGAACCAGTAACGGAAGCGCATCTTGCATCGCAGGCTGATAAAGCCCTTGGTCATATAGGCATAAACAAACGGATGAACCCACAGAGTGGCACGCTTTACATTCATAACCTTGAACACAAAGTAAGCCTTGCGCTCCAGAAGGTCTGTGAAAAGTATTGATGAAGTGGTTTTACCTGAGCCTCCGCACGTAGGGCAAATCTCCTTGGTGTTTACGTATGTGGCAGGACGCACTCTCTGGCGTGTAATCTGCATAAGTCCGAATTTAGATAGCGGCAGAACGTTGTGCTTTGCACTGTCATTCTTCAAGTTCTCCACCATACGCTCATAAACCTGCTGTTTATGCTTCTCATTATGCATATCTATGAGGTCAATTATAACTATGCCGCCCATATCTCTGAGCCGCATCTGATGCGCCACTTCATCTACAGCCATCATATTAACCTCAAAAGCATTTGACTCCTGGCTGTCCTGGTCTTTCTGTATGCGGATGCCACTGTTTACGTCAACCACGTGCATAGCCTCAGTAGTGTCAATAACCAAATACGCACCCTTCTTGAATGGAACAATCCTGCCAAAAGACGCCTTAATCTGCTTGGTTACGTTATACACGTCAAACAGCGGAAGTTCATCATCGTAGAACTTCACAATATCACTTTTGGTAGGCTCTATAAGGCTTATGTAAGACTTTATCTCTTCATAGAACTCACGGTCATTCACCACGATGCTCTCAAAGTTGCGGTTCAGATTATCTCTGAGCACAGCCTCAGCCCTGTTAATCTCCTCCAGAATAAGAGAAGGAACCTGTTTGCGCTTTGCGGAAATACGGGCCAGAGCCTCCTCCCAGCGCTTTACTAAAATGACAAGTTCATTCTTAAGCTCATCAGCCTCCTTACCCTCAGCCACAGTACGCACTATGGCGCCGTAATTCTTTGGACGAGCAGCATTTACAATCTTTCTAAGGCGGTTACGCTCCTTACTCTGCACAATTTTCTGTGAAACAGACACCTTATTTGAGAACGGCATCAGAACAAGCGAGCGTCCGGCAAGACTTATCTCCGTGGTAAGCCTTGGGCCTTTGGTGGATATAGGTTCCTTGGTCACCTGAACCAGTATCTCCTGCCCTGCTGTAAGTGTATTTGAGATAAGACCGTCTTTTGTGGTCTCATCCTTAAACTCAACCTTGTTCATTGAGAGCTGGCGCCCCTTGCCCTTAGGCATATCCTGCAAGAAACGGTCAATAGTGAAGAAATTGGCGCCGAGGTCAAGGTAATGCAGAAAGCCCTCCTTCTCATACCCCACCTCCACAAACGCCGCATTAAGTCCCGGCAAAAGTTTCTTAACCTTTGCAAGGTAAATATTCCCAACGGCAAAAGTGGATGTCCTGCTCTCCTTTGTGTACTCCACAAGCGAGGAATCCTCTGTGAGAGCAATATCAATTACACCATCCGTTACATTTAGAAGAAGTCTGCTTTCCATAATTTTTAATAAACAAAAAAAAGGAACAAACCCGCCCTTGCAGGCTAAAGTTCGTTCCTATTTTTCAGACTGAACGTCAACTGTTACTTATGTTTGTGACGATTCTTTCTCAGTCTTTTCTTACGCTTGTGAGTAGACATTTTATGTCTTTTTCTCTTCTTTCCGCTTGGCATAATAGTATAGTATTAAATTATTTCCTTAATAATTACTTGCTAACTTTCTCAATAAAAGTTTTTGCAGGCTTGAATGCAGGAATTGAGTGAGCAGGAATATTGATGGTTGTGTTCTTTGAAATATTACGTGCAACCTTGGCAGCGCGCTCTTTAACAATGAAGCTACCAAAACCTCTCAGATAAACATTCTCTTTAGCCTCAAGAGACTTCTTAACCTCTTCCATGAAAGACTCCACCACCTGCATAACAGCAACTTTATCAATGCCGGTGCTATTGGAAATTTCGTTTACAATTTCAGCTTTTGTCATAGTTGTATGTTGTTTTTAATTATGTATTTCGCAATTGGACTGCAAATATAGTATCTTTTTACGTAACATTATAATAATCTGCTGTTTTTTTTAATATTTTTTGAATTTACCAGCTTTTACTCGCTTATCGCTGGAATATACAATATTATATATAAACACGCCTCTCTTCTCTTCATTATAGAGATATCCTTCAGCACACGGAGCGCATATATCCTCACAGTTAGGGTCAACAACAGGAACTTTGGCTATACGCTCTATGGCTCCAGCAAGATTCATAATAACCACACTTATATTCTCACATCTTGTGGTGAAACGCCACCCTTCAGTATCAGAGCCTGTGATGCAGACATCATTCTCAGAAGGGACTGTGGTAGGGTCAAAATCAGCAGAAACAAAATGCACTGTGTACTTATCCTTATGCACGCAATCCTGCGCCACCACCTGCACCTCAACTGCAATCTCTGTTTCAGATTCACTTCTCACAACCATCACACCTTGGCCGCTCTCCATAGCAGTAAATGTTACAAGTTCCTTATCCACCGTACTGGCTCCAAACGGCAGCTTTATTTCATAGTCATGCACATCAGGGCTGAAATTATCCAGAATTACATCCTTGTAATATATAGCCTGAAGTTTTGTGTTATCAGACAGTTTGATAGATGTTTTAATCACATAGTTTGCTGTTTTTCCGCTTGCCGCCACCGATGTCAGGGTTATGCTCTCACGTGTAACCTGACGCATTGACACTTTGGCGTTAGGGCTCAAGGTCTTGTACTCCACGTCTTTCACCAGTGGTATAAAAGAGGAGTCTGTATAGGCCTCATGCTCTACAGTGTAAACTGGACGGTCCGGATCAAAACCCTCTATGGTCTTACCAAACACCCTTAAATCACTGAGTCTGGCCTCATCATCAGGCTGTATCAGAAAATCAACCACATACTCATTAGGCACACCCACCTCAGAGACCACATCAAGCACCACATTAACATGAGATGCATCAACCACTGTGATTTTTGGAGTTACAGTCTGGGAGCCTGGAGGCGTAAGGTCATAAGTAATTTCCACATCGGTCGATGTCCCGTATGGGAGCTTCACTTCATATTCGTTCACATTCGGGTCAAACCCTTCAACCTTTATACCGTTGTAATATATCATATCAAGCGTACCCACATCACTTGGCACAGGTGATATTTCCACCGTGTAGTTTTTATCATTACTACCGTCAGCGGATTTTACCGTGATATTATAAACAGAGCTTTCTCCCTTTATCTCAGTGGTTACTGTCTGGTCCTCCGCAAACTTTACTGCCTCTATCACTGGTATTTTATACTCTCCAGCTTTACGTTTCACATAGTAATAGGTACTATCCGGCTTAAAGTCAAGTTCGTGTCCTATTACCTTGATGTTTTTAAGATCAGCCACATCTTTATCACCCTGCAAAAATAATATTTTGTATGAGACAGACTCTTTGAGTGACTCGGAAACAGCGGTAACAGTAACAGACAATCCTTCCTTACTCTCCGCATAATCCACATTGCATATCTGGCTTGACGATTTACCTATCACCGTTACGTCTGGTATATAGCGGACACCTGCCGGCAGTTCATACTCATACAGGTGTTTCTCAGGATCAAAACCTTCAAGAGGCTTACCATCAACCATAATTGATTTTACGCCCACATTATCAGTCTTGCTTCTGGTAACATTAAGGTTGTAGTCTGTATATGTGCCATCCTCAGCATAACTTCTTATGCTTATATGATGCACATTATCCTTATACTCACCATAAGTAATGTCATACATCTGGTCCTCCACCTCGCCTTCTATCTCTATCAAAGGTGTTCCAGTGCTTTCTGAGCTTATTATTGCCATGACATCAGTACCGTTTATTACAGCCTTTTTACCATCCACTGTAATTTTAGCAATCTTAGAACTGTACTTAAACCTAATGTAATCAACTATGAGTTGGGAACAGAGGTCATAGCTAACTGGATCAAATCCATTTTTATAATATGGAAAATCTTTAACACTGTTATACTTTGCACTGTTGACAATTATATTAAGCTGGCTTGGATTCTTGAATTTACCTGTTATTGGTACACTCTTAACCTTCCATGTGTCATTATATTCATAATCCTTAAAAGAGTATGTCTTAGTGCCACTGTCATCTGTCAGATAACAATCCATGTGAATGTAGTTATCGTCGATGCCTATATAGTCCTTGTTGTTTGAGACTGGATTGTATCTCATCTCAATGGCATCAGGTGTATTATGGAACGGTATGCCTCCTGAGATCTTTACAGTGGTGTAACTGGCCGCCTTAAAATCAACCGCTATATCACCTAAAGTCATAAGGCCAGGGAAACGGCCAGCCAAAAACCAATAATTACGTACCGTTTTTAGAGTAACCTGACCTTCTCCCTTTTCAATAAGGTATTTGGTGTTAAATCGTCCGTAGGAGCTTTCCACATCAGCAGGGACAACCCAGCCCTTGGGTTTATCTGTTTTCTTCTCTTCTGAATGCATACATTTAGTCCACTCATCAAACTCACCATTAGGTATCTCATCATTCTCATAGTGCAGGTATAAGTCATATCTGGCGGGACCGAGTTTACCTGAACCTCCAGTTTCAAACCTTACATGGTTGTTTTCAGAGATGGTCTTATTAAAGGGGACATCAGCAACCGCTTCAATGCTTTTGGGAGCCCTCTTTACATTTATTATGTACTTGAATTTATCTGGTCTGAAATTTTCAATCGGCTTACCATCTACAACAATGCCTTTAATTGCATTGTAAGATTTATGTCTGTTAAAATGGAGGGTGTATCTCACATTTTCCACACCTTTCTGATTTGATATGACATCCAAAAAAGCATGACCATTATCAGCCGTTGACAGAACTACAGACTGGACATCATAACTCTTTACATACCTCACAACCAACGAGTCTGACATATTTGTTTCAACGTTATATTCAAACACATTAGGATTAAAGTTTTCAACTTCACTGCCATTCACGTTTATGGATTTAAGACGGTTATTCTTACCCGTATAATCATGAACATACCTTAGTGTGTAGGTTTTCAAAGAGCCGCTCTTTGATGTCACCATCAGTGATGTGGAATTCTCATACGGACGGTCAACTATCTTAACCGTGGATTCGTCGCACCTTCTTTGACAAGAGATAACTCTGTTACTGCCATATTCCTCATACATTATATTGTATCTCACAACATCCGGGTCAAAGTCATCTATTATCTCTCCATTAATCATTATCTGGTCCAGCCTGTTTTCTGTAGGGTCATCACACTCACTCGGAGCATCAGAGTGTTTGACGCTGAACATTATCCTATATTCACGTGGTAGCTTGGCACCAACGGCCGACACTGTAATAGTAGAGACTTCTGACACATCCCTGCTGTCAACAACAACGGTCTGCATACCTTCAGGATACGCAGACTCGTATGTTATCTTTTGGGCTCCTGTAGTTCCTTCTGGCAGTTCCACTCTGTATATATTTTTTGAAGGGGCGAAATCTTTTATAGGCTCTCCATTGATAAAGATGTTTTTTAGTGTGGTGTCATCAAACTCCTTAACTCTGAAGTTTATAGTGTACGTGGCACTTATGTCCGCATCCTGGGCGTGTGTAACTATTTTAAGAATTCCAGGCACCTTAAACTCCCCTATTTCATAACTCTGATTTTCGTTTGCCTTTTCCACCTCTATCTTTGGTAGTGACGTCCCGTATGGCAGTTCCACCTCATAATCAGTTATATAAGAGTTGAAGCCTGGAATTTCCACCCCATTTACTTTAATGGATTTCACATACGGGCTGTTATCAGTCATTGACACAAAGTAGATATTATACGTAGTGGTGGAGCTACCATCCTCTGCTCTTACTGTTATGGTTGTGGCTCCTTGGTCTTTGGGAGTGTAGTTAATGGAGATTTCATCACCTGAAAGAAGACGTCCGCTACGGTAGCAAGTTATCTTTGGCAGTTTGTCGTCAGCTACAGAATAGTAGTATTCATATTTGTCCTTTTGGAACTTAGGATAGGCAAAACCGTCAAAACGCAGTTCATCAATTTTTGATGAATAAATGAGACTAATGTCATCTACCAATAGTTTGCTGGTCTTTGAGAAATCCGTATCTTCACGTTTGTTTGGATAGTTGCCAACGCAAAGAATTATATTCATTTTCTCAGGCCTCTCATTTGTCATATATTTTATAGGTATTTTTATTAAAGACCATTCAGGATAGTCTTCTGCACTCTTCAGCCAGCCTTCAGCCACCTGCACGGCATTACCGCTTGGTGTGCTGCAGGTGTTACCGTCTGAGGTGCGGCAAATGTCAGACTCCTCATCAGTATGTGACGAACTTATGCAACTGCCAGCTTTGGCCTTATACTTACTGTTATGGGCCGTACCCTTCCATGAGTAGTACATAAGGTTCATTTTCTCACCATTAGGGGCAATACGTTTTACCCACACAGCCATAGTGTCAGGACGAGCCGTCCATGATATACCGCCATCTGTACCGCCAGAGCCTGTATCAACAGGATCTCTCCATGTTCCGTAATCAGACCACGGAGTACCAAGTGTAATCCATGACGGCGCCACACTAGTAAAGCCCGCTGCACCCACCTTTTTTGACTGTAGTTCCACAGCATAGCTACCAGTATGCGAATCAGATGTTCGCCTGCCTATTGCAACTTTACAAAGTGTTTGAGAAATATTTGACAGGTTCCATACGTCCGGCTGCGGTTCTCCATCAAAAGAGCCCTTACCCCAACTTTCAAAATTGCTGTTTTGCAACTGGTAGTTGGCAGAATATGCCATAGAGGCTATTGCACTTAACAGTAGTATAAATAATGACTTTCTCATAACTAACTTTTTTACATAATGGATAAAGTTAGTTAATAGTTATTAACACACCAGATATTAAATGTTAATAATTTTAATATTTAACATATTGAAGAATCTTTTAACATAACCAGACTGTAAAAACAACAAAAGCGGAGACCTGAGCCCCCGCTTCTGTAATAAGTTTGTAACAAAACACTACTTACATCTAATCTTACCTGTAAGCACTCGCTTCTTCTGTGCATACAGGAAGTTGTAGGTTACAACCTGGTTCTGCTCGCCCTTGAATATGTAACCCTCTGCAAGAGGACTGCAAATATCCTCGCAGTTAGGATCTACAGTAGGAAGTTCTACTATGCCAAGGAATCTACCACTAAGGTCTGTAAGAATTACATTGACATTCTTGCAGCGTGTGGTGAACTTCCAGCTACCGTCAGGTGTACTTGTCAGGCAAACGTCAGCCTGAGTAGGCTCTGCAGTCGGGTCGAATTCATCAGGTACAAAGTGGATGGTATAGATAGCGTAGCTTTTACCATCCTGAGCCATAACCTGAAGCTGCACGTCAAGATTATCCTTAACAACCATCACTGTCTGTCCAGGTTCCTGAGTCTCGTATGTAACCAGCTCCTTGTCAATAGTAGTTGCACCAAACGGAATCTTTATGGTGTAATCAAGAATGTCAGGCTCAAATCCGCTTACAAGAACATCCTTATAGTATATAGCCTTAAGTGCTGTGTTGTCTGATATGCGAATTGTGGTTTGTATTACATAGTGAACGAAATCACCGCTTGGGGCCGTTACCTTTACAATAACGCTCTCACGAGTATTTTGCATAATCTCTACAACTTCATTTTCACTCATCTTAACATACTCAACATCCTTTGGATATGGAAGCAGTGAAGAGTCACTGTAAGCCTCAAGTTCAAATGAGTAGTTATAAATATCAGGGTTGAAGCCCTCAACCGTCTTACCAAACACCTTGAGGTCTTTCAGGCGGTTCTCCTTGTCAGGGGCTACTGTGAATATTACAGTATACTCATTCTCATCACCGCTCTCAGTTGTTACAGTAATAATAGACTTCCAACCTGTATGAACGTAACTAGAAGTAACTACACTTGCTGTCTGATGTCCAGGTACAGAGAAGTCGTATGTAACAACTGGTGCAACCACTGTGCCATACGGAAGCTCAACCTCATACTCATTTTTATCAGGAGCAAACTCATCAATTGCGTTACCGTTATAGTAAATCATATCAAGTGTGGTGATATCACAAGGCAGCACACTGAATGTTATTGAATAGGTTTCAGTTGTAACACCGTCAGCGGCTGTAACCTTGATGGTTGACGTGCCTGTCACACTCTCTGTATATGAAGTCTCAACAGTCTGCTCTTCCTCAGCCTTCTCATAATCTATGGCCGGAACCTTAGTGGTGCCGAACGGAAGCTTAACCTCATAGAAGAACACATCGCCGTCAAATGAAGGGATAAGCTGACGCTCATCACCAAGAGTTATGCTCTTAAGTGTGGCGTTATGTGAAGGCTCTTTGGTATAGCTTACTGTGTATGTGCGGCTATCCATGTTCTGAGCTGTTACCTTCACTGAGAAGAAGAGGCTGTCAGCTGCCACGCTCTTTTCTATGGTCTGGTACTCATCACCCTCTACGTATGTAACGTCAGGAATGTACTTGGTTCCTAGAGGTATCTCTATAGAGTAATCAAGAGTCTCAGGATCAAAGCCTGGAACAGTCTTACCACCTGACATAAGGTCTGCCAGTGCGGTGTTGGTTGATTTCTCAACATTAAGATTAACCTTATATGTCTGCTTAACCTCAACATCCTGAGCTGAAACCACAAGGTCAACACCACCTTCAAACGGAACCTTCTCAACGATCTGCCACTCTGTTCCCTTTTGATAATCAACAACTACCTTGGTAATGTCTGTGCCAAGAGGCAGGGTTACGGTGTACTCAAGTGTCTCCTTAGCAAAGTTCTCAACCTCATCGCCGTTAACATATATCATGTTAAGAGAGGCGTCTTTGCTGAGCACAATTGTATAGTTAAGAGTATAGGTCTTGGTGTTAATACCGTTGCCGGCTTTAACCTCAAGTGCAACTGTTGTACCATCCGCTATCTTGGTTACAGTCTGTTCATCATCACCCTTGGTGTATGTAATCTCAGGAATTGCAGTAACACCTACAGGCAGTGTAAAATTATATTCTGTAACATCAGGAGCAAATCCGCTAATCTCTGTACCGTCAGCGTATATCATTGCCAAGTCACAGTTTGCAGACTTAGCCACGCTGAAGTGAATTACGTAGCGGCTGCTGTTCTGTCTGTCTTGTGAGGTAACATTGATTTCAGTATCACCCTCCACACTCGATGTTATGATTACAATATCCTGACCAGCGTCACCCATTACAGCCTCAATGGCAGGCAATGTCTCAGAGCCGTATGGCAGCTCAACTGAGTACTCATACTTTGTAGGTTCAAATCCTTCTATTGAGACACCGTCAAGTTTGATATCAGCCAGATCAGAACCAGATGCCAAGTGGCGTACAAAAGTTACGATGTACTCTTGTGAGTTTCCAGCCTCAGCAATTACAGTTATTTTATACTTATCACCGTCAAGTACGGCAGATACCCTCTGATTTGGCTCGCCAAGATCAACTGTTATAACAGGGTCATCCTTACCGGCTGGAACATCTACAGAATATTCAAACTTCTCAGGCTCAAAGTCTGGTAGTGGAACGTAGTTGGCAGATATGCCGCTAAGCAGCGCATTGTCAGAGAGTGCAACTGTGAAGCTGAGCACGTATGTCTGCTCATCGCCGTTCTCAGCATTAACATTTACTGTGGTAGCATCAGAGATAGAGCCTACACTCATACCTAATGTCTGGCTGCTCTGTGCACCAAATGCATATACTTCTGGCAGTTTTGTGGTACCTGCAGGAAGCTCAACTCTGTACTCTGTTACGGCAGGGTCAAAGCCTGGAACCTGAGCTCCGCCAAGAGTGATATCATTCAAGTTCACATTACCGTTTTTCTCTCTGTCAAGATTTACAATGTATGTAAGAGTGTTTCCGTTTGCAGCAGTTACTATGAACTGATATGCAAGCAGAGCGTTATCAGGCATTAAGACAGAGCTCTCAAGAGTCTGCTCTGGCTCACCAAGCACAGGCTCCACAATCAGACCGTCTGTCTCACCTACTGTAATGTTGTACTCAGTTACCGCAGGGTCAAACTCAGCATAACTTGCACCGTTGACCATAATGGCAGAGAGTTTTGCATTATCACTCTTGCGGTTAGTGAATCTCAATTTGTACTCATTCTCTGTCTCTGAAACTTTATTGCTAAGGTTCCATACAAGAGAGTCACTGTTAACTACAACCGCCATTGAGTCTTCTGCAAACGCCCTGTTGTAGTTTACAAGAGCGACTTCCTCTATAGCCTTGTCAAACTCATACTCATATACATCCTGTCTGAATGGGACTGGAGCAGCAGCGTCAAGCACTTCAATGCCTTCAAGCTGTGATGTGGTCTCAGCACTTGGGTCCACGCTGAACTTAATGTTGTAGGTCAGTTCATTCTCGCCGTCGGCCGATGTAACCTTTATAGAAGTCATACCATTTACGCCACCCTCTGTAAGAACTACAGACTGTTTGTCTGATATCTTATTGTAAGATATGTGAGGCATGGCCACTGTGCCAGACATCAGTGCAACGGCATAATCTGTCTTGTCCGCCTCAAAGTCAATAGCATAGCCTTCAATTTCAATGTTATTAAGAGCAGCCTTACTGTAATCAGTCTCCACAACATTTATAGTGTAGGTCTTGCTGTCACCGTTCTCAGCAGTTGAAACCACTGTGATAACACCATCAGCAAATGATGTCTGAATTGTCTGATATGTTGATTTACCCTTAACACTAATATTCTTAATGAAGCGTGTGCCGGCAGGAACAGCCACTGTGTACTCAGTCTGACCGTCATTCAAGCCAACGCTTACGCCGTCAACCATAACACTCTTAAGACCTGTCTCAGCAGACTTTTCTCTTGTTATTGTAAGTGTGTAATCAGTGTAGCTCAGATTCTCAGCGTAGCTCACTATGCTTACAGTACGTACCCCGTCAACCTCTGTGTCATAGTCAATACGATACATCTGGTCATCAACCTCACCAGTAATCTTGATGTCAGGCAGACCAATATACTCACTGTCTATTGTAGCGGTGGCAGTTGTTCCACTGATTGATGCGGCCTCACCATTTACAGTTATGGCGGAAATCTTAGAGTTATATAAGAAACTTATGTAATCAACATATACCTCGGCCATGTTAAGAGCTGTAAGACCCTTCCAAGTGTTACCGTTAGGGTTAATGGCAATATTCATCTTGGTTGGGTGAACATCTCCAAGCTCCAGCTGCTTAGTGTACTCAGCATAACCAGAGGTCTCATTCTCAATGAGAATATCTTTGTTAATTTCCGTTCCACCTTCAAAGAAACGTACGGCAAACAGAGCACCGTCATTAGCCTTGGACTTATAATTATAACGGAGTTTTACAGCATCAGGAGTGTTACGGAATGTTATACCGCCAGAGAATCCAGTTTCAGACTGTGCAGCCACATTCATATTACAACTTACATTTCCTAGAGTGAGCACGGCTGGGATCTCACCTGCAAGTGCACACTGGTATGTTTTTGTATTAACACCCACTACGGTATTGCTTTCCTTGGAGATCTCGTAACCAGCCTTACCGCTTCTAACGCCAGCACAAACAAGAGCTGCCGCTGCTGACACTTTCTGTTCACCAACAACATCCGCCGGACAGTTCCAGCCTACAGGCTTAACTGCAGATGATACAACTGTGTATTTAGGCTTAGTCCACTCTGTGAAGTGGTTGTTAGGAATAACATCATCAGAGTAGTAGAAGTATAAGTCATAAACAACACCTGCAAGGCCGTCCTTCTCAAGAGTTTCAAACCTTACGTGGTTTTGGTTGTTTATGGTCTTGTTAACATCGCTGCCGTCAGTCATCTCAGCAACAACAGAAGCTGGAGTTGATGTCACATCAATTACATACTTGGTCTTATATGGGTCAAAGCCTGAAATCTCCACATCATCAATCTTAATTGTTGAAGCAACATTATAAGGCAGTGCGTATGTATAGTTTATAGTGTATGTCACATCAGCAACACCATCTTGGTTAGATTTAAGAGTAATAACACTCTTACCCTGCTCAGATGTTGTAACCACTGCGGTCTGAAGCTCATAATTCTTAACAAATGTTACATCTGGTGTTTCATTAGAATAGAGCTCAACATTATATTCAAACTTGTCAGGTGCAAAACCGCTCACAAGCGTCTCATTAACCATAAGAGCCTTGAGCACGTTCTCACCTACAGGAGCCTTAGTACTGAAGTTTAAAGTGTAAACTGTCTCAGAGCCGTCTTCTGCGGTAACTGTAACTGTAGAAGCAGTGTTGTAGCTGTTATCCCTAACTGTTACGAGCGATGCTGCGTCAGTGCGCACAAATGAGATATCGCCGCGCGTCTCATCAGCCTCAAGCTCAATATTATAGGTAAGAGTCTCTGGGTCAAAGCCTTCAACCATATCGCCTCCCACTTGGAGTTCATCAAGTGTGCTTACTGAAGATTTCTCCCTTTCAAATGTGATTGTGTAATCAGCGGTGGTCTCACCATCCTCTGCTGTAACCTTAATGGCAACCGGCTCGCTAAACTTGCCGTATGAAATAAGGTATGTCTGACGCTCGTTAACGCCTACGCAGTTAACAGCAGGGAAATCTGTGCTTGTAATAGGCAGCTGAACAGTGTAGTCAAACTTGTCAGGAGCAAAGCCCTCAACAGATACAAACTTATTACTTGAGCTGTCATATACCTGCAAATCAGAGAGAAGCGCGTTATTATCAAGAATAGCCTTGAAGGTTACGGTATACTGCTGCTCGCCACCATCCTCTGCAAGCACCTTTATAACAGCCTTTTTACTGTCTTTGTCAAGCAGAACTTTCTGAGTATCAGCGCCTCTTGCGTATGTAACAGTTGGAACATAACCACTTGCAACCTCATAGACATAGTCCAGAACACCAGGTGAGAAGTTCTCAATGGTAACACCGTCAACCTTCAAATCAGAGAGTGAAGCATTGCTGTCCGCCACAGGTATGAACTTCACAGAATAGGTGGCTTTGTCAACACCGTTATCTGCTGTTACATAGAAGTTTGCATTTCCATATAAAGCAGGAAGCACAGCGTCAACACGTGATGAAGCGTCTGCCTTAACAGGCTGTATAGAAGGAAGCTCAGTGGCATCCTTGCCTACATAGTAAGTATAGTCATACTTGTCAGCAGAGAAGCCCTCAATGGAAACACCGTCTATCTTCAAATCAGAGAGGAGTGCAACATCTGACTTTTCTGTGGAGAAGTTAAGGTAGTATGCCTTAAATCTACCACCGGCAGACATAACTGAGATGGTGGTTACACCATTCACACCACCCTCTCTAAGCTCTACGGTCTGGCCATCATTGCCTTTTACGTATGTAATTGCTGGCAGCACTGTGGTACCCTTAGCAAGAGTTATATCGTATTCTGTCTTATCTGGAGCAAAACCCTCTACGGTCACACCATCCACGCTAATGTCAGCGAGGTCACAATTACCGCCTGCTGCGCTAAAGATGTTTATGGTGTAAATATTAACTGCACCCTCTTCAGGTATAACCTTAATGGTTGCCGCACCTGCACCATGAGGCTTTGTAATAACAACTTCCTGATTACCGTCTTTCTCAACTGTAATAGCAGGGCAAGTTGCCTCAGATGCTGAAAGTGTATAATCGTATGAATAAACATCAGGGGTGAAACCTTCAAGTGCCACACCACCTATGAATATGTTCTTAAGATTTGCGCTCTCAGACTTCTGTACGTAGAAGTTTATAGTGTAAGTATTCTCATCACCGTCTTCAGCCACAACCCTGATGGTGGTAGCGCCCTTAACGCCACCCTTGGTGATATAAACCCTCTGGTACTCATCACCCTGTGTGCAGCTAATTTCAGGCAGCACGGTGGTTCCGGCTGGAAGTTCATAATCATAACTGAACTTGTTTGGAGCAAAGCCCTCAATGGTGGAGCCTGCAACCTTCAAATCCTGAAGCAAAGCATTATTAGATTTCTCAACACTGAATGAGAGTGAATATACTGTAACATCACCGCTCTGGGCCTTAACGGTAATACGTGTAACACCATTCACACCACCCTCTATCTTGGTAATCTTCTGTAACTCATCATACGGAGTGTATGTGATCTCAGGCAGAGTCTTGGTACCGCGAGGCAGTACAATGAAATACTCTGTCTTTTCAGGCATAAATCCCTCAATGCTTACTCCGCCAACCTTAATATCCTTAAGAGTTGAGTTTGAAGCCTGGGTCACACTGAATGTAATGCTATATGTAGTTACAGAACCATCCTGAGCGGTGACCACAATCTTGGTAATACCGTTAACGCCACCATATATAGGCTTTACAGTCTGGTAATCATCACCTTGAATCCAAGTAATCTCAGGCAGGGCTGTAGTTCCCACTGGAAGTACGTATGAGTAAGAAGTAACGTCTGCTGAGAAACCAGGCAATGTAACTCCACCAACTTTAAGATCAGCGAGTTTTGAATTGCTTGATTTTGTAAGCGGGAAGCTGATTCTGTATATTGAAGTGTTTATGTTATTCTGTGCCTTAACGGTAATTTTTGTGGTACCGTCAACACCGCCATCCTCTTTGGTGACTGTCTGATAGCTATCACCCTGAGTCCATGTCACAGCAGGTACTGATGTGGTGCCGAGTGGAAGCGGATATGTATAGTTAAGAGTAGCAGGAGCAAAACCGCTAATGGTAACGCCGCCCACCTTCAAATCCTGAAGATATGAGTAGGCTGACTCTGTAACATTATATGATATTTTATAAACGCGGCTCGATGTAGCCTCTGGTGCAGAAACCGTAATTGTAGATGTCTCTGAAATATCACGGCTGTCAACAACTACAGTCTGAGCGCCCTTAGGATATGCAGAAACGTATGTAATCTGCTGAGCGCCAGTGGTTCCTACAGGAACATTAACCTTATAAATTGTCTTGGTTGGAGAGAATCCCTCAATAGAAACTCCATTCACCAAGATATCTTTCAATGTGGTGTCACTGAGGCCCTTGACAGTGAATTTAATATTGTAAACTACAGAGTAATCTGTATTCTCAGCATATACTGTAACCTTAGCTGTGCCAGGTATTGTGTATGGCGCAATGTTTACTGTCTGCTTAGGATTTGCCTTTACAACCTCTATATTAGGATTCTCTGTGGTGCCGTATGGCAGAGCCACAGTGTAGTCAGAGACGTATGCATTAAATCCTGCAAGTGCAGTTCCGTTAACCTTAATTGATGTTGGATACTGGTTTGTATCACGTTTTGAAACAAAATTTATAGTGTAAGTGCTTGTAGAACTGCCGTCCTCAGCCTTTACGGTAATCACTGTAGGCGCACCGTCAATCTGGCCGTAAGAGATATTAATCTCACTGCCAGAGAGCTGACGTTCACTACGGTAGCATGTAATAACAGGCATACTTCCATCAACCTCGTATGTGTATTCATACTTGTCCTTGTTGAACTTGGAGTATGACATTCCGTTAAATCTCAAATCATATATCTGAGATGAGTAGATAAGTGTAACATCATCAGCATAAAGTTTTGAGGAAGTAAACAGACCACTGTTAGCTCGCTTATTAGGATAGTTGGAAGCAGAGAGAATAATATTCATCTTCTGAGGTATGCTTCCATTAAAATACTTGATTGGAACCTTTATGAATGTCCAGTTATTGTATGTAGTCTTGGTTCTAAGCCAGCCCTCAGCCACTTGAACTGCGTTACCAGAAGGGCGTCCGCACTCATTTCCGTCTGTTGAGTAGCATATATCAGATTCCTCATCATTCTGTGTCACCTCTGTACAGCCTCTATCCTTATTTTTGTACTTAGTGTTAGTAGAAGTTCCCGTCCAAGAGTAGTAGACGATGTTCATATCCTCATTGCCAGCTGACTCACGTATAATCCACACTCCCAGGGTATCAGGACGTGCGGTCCAACTGATACCACCGTATGTACCAGCTGTGGCAGAGCCTGTTGAGAGGCCCTTAAGGTATGCCCACGGAGTTCCGAGTGTTACCCACGATGGAGACACCTCTGTTATACCAAAGGCACCTACCTCCTTATCCTGACAAAGTACAGAATAGGAGCCTGAGTGTGCTCTTGTAGAACGTTCACCGATGCAGAAATCAAAACCGGCCTGAGACACATTGGAAAGATTCCATGTGGCAGGTTGAGGTTCACCGTTCCAAGTTGAAGGCCAACTTTCAAAATTTGAGTTTGGAACCTGATACTGCGCATTAGCGGTAGCTACTGAAAGTAGCATGACAGCTGCAGTAATTTTTGTTAAAAATTTGCAAAAAATTTGTTTCATTTTCTCATTAATTAAGATTAGCACTATCCCTGTTACACATTATTATATAAAAGGGTATAGTTAACGCGCAAAAATAGTTAAATTTGATTTGCTAATCAAAGTTGAAATGTTAAAAATTTTATGAGGTACTATTTTTTAACATTTCACGTTACAAAATGAAACAAAAAAGAAATAAACGAAACCGTTTATTTCTTTTTTGTTACATGACCTTAAATAATGAGGCTACGCCTCTTTACGTGCTTCACACGGCACGCAGAAGCGTGCTTGTCGCTACTTTTCCTAATAGTTTATACTGTAGCTTCTATATTCCAGACAAACGCCCTCACGCCCACGTCTGTGTTACGGAGGTCAAGTTTGTGAACTGTTTTTAGTAGTTCAGGAACCTTTTCATCTTCCACCACTGTTATAACCGCAGAGTTCATCTCAGGCCAGCAGTGCGTACCGCGGCGCGGCTCGCCTCCGTTGGTTCCCCTACCCTGCACCTGCTCAAAGAGCGTGAATCCATTTATTTTAAGCTCATCAAGCAAATACTCCACACGCTCAGTGTTCGCCTGATTAAAAATTATCATTACTGCTTTCATATTATTCTTCCTCTAGTTGCATGAATATATACTCTTTACGTTTCTCCGCATCCCTGTCACGCTCTCCATGACGTGAAATTGCCGCATAGAATATAGGCACCACAATCAACGTAACCACAGTTGATATCAACAGACCGCCTATTACCACTATACCCATAGGCTTCCACATCTCAGAACCCTCACCAGAACTTACTGCCATAGGAATCATACCAAGCATTGTGGTAAACGCTGTCATAAGCACAGGACGCAGACGTGACTCACCAGAAAGCTTTATAGCTTCATTAAGTTCATAGCCACGCTCACGCATAAGGTTAATGTAGTCAACCAGCACAATACCGTTCTTTACGGCAATACCCACAAGCATAACCACGCCAAGGGCGCCAATCATATCAAGTGTTGTATGAGTAATCCACAGCGCAAGTACCGTACCTGAAAGTGCGAATGGTATAGAGCCGAGCATAATAATGAATGGCTTCGACATTGATTCAAACTGTGACGCCATAACCACATATACCAGAAGAATAATGAGTGCGCCAAGCAGAACCATATCACCAAATGTTTCCTGCTGGTCTTCAAACTGACCTGCGTAACGGATTGATATACCAGCCGGTTTATCAAGCTTTTGCATTGCCGTCTGAATTTCAGCGGCCAATTCACCAAGTGATGTGTTATACGGTGTTACTGAGACCGTTACCACGCGCTGACGTGTCTTACGGTCAATTTGAGGCGGCTGGAAGTACTCCACCACCTGAGCAAGCTCACTCAGTTTAACTTGTCCGCCTGTTGGAGTAGGCACGGTCAAGTTCTCAATCTTTGATATAGTGTTACGGTCGTTCTCCACAAGACGTACCACTATGTTATACTCATCACCATCCTCTTTTAGGTATCCGGCAGTATAGCCGTTCACACGGTTACGCACATACGTTGAAATAGTGGCTGATGAGAGGCCGTGGCTTGCAGCCTTCTCTTTATCTACCACAATCTTAAGCTCCGGACGGTCATCCTCACGGCTTATGTCAATGTCACGGGCGCCAGCCACTTCGCTCATAATAAGACGCTTAACATCCTGTGCAAACTGGTTTGTCTGGTCAAAATCATACCCGTAAATCTCCACGTCAACCGTATTTGAGTTTCCACCCATACCGCTTGACACCTGACAAGTATAGTCAACTATCTCTGGGTAGCGGCTCATCTCCTTACGCAGAACCTCAGCGATGTCAAATATAGAGCGCTCACGCTCATACTTCTTGGAGCAGCGGACACGCATCTGTATCTTATTGTTAGATGTATTGTTAATAAGAGCTGCGAATCCGGCATCGTCAGCAGAACCTGCCGTGGTACTAATAAGCTCAATCTCAGGAGCAAGCGCTTCAAATCTGGTTTCAAGCACACGGGCAAGTTTCATAGCCTCCTCCACTCTTGTGGTCTGATGCAGCTCAATGTTCACAGTAAGACGCCCGTTATCTGTCTGTTGCATAAAGTCAGTACCCACAAGCCCGAATATCATTGGTGATATTGAAGCAAAGAAGAACGCCAATGTTACTACTATGGTGGTAAACTTGTGATTCAGACACCAGCCCAAAGCATTTGCATAGAAATTATCTACTTTGTCAAGGAAATGCACCACATACCTCTGGTACCAGCCGGCACGCACGTCCTCCTCTATAAGTTTACCATTTACCACCTTTACCTTCTTGGCTTTCAACAGCTTAGAGCAAAGCATCGGAGTAAGTGTAATGGCCACAGTGGTTGATGTACATACCGTTATGGTTACAATCCATCCAAGTTCCTGGAACATTATACCAGCCAGACCTGAAAGCATGGTAAGAGGCACAAACACAGCACAGGTTACAAGTGTGGTGGCTATAACAGAAACCCAAACCTCATTTGTGGCATATATCGCCGCCTCACGCGGATTGGAGCCTCGCTCTATATGCTTGGTAATATTCTCAAGCACAACAATGGCGTCATCCACCACCATACCTATAGCTATGGTGAGAGAGCAGAGAGAGATAATGTTTATTGAACGCCCTGCACCCTTTAGGTATATGAACGCCACTATAAGGGCTATAGGAATGGTGATACCAATTATGAAAGTGGCACGCCAGCGACCCAGGAAGAATAGAACCACAAGCACCACAAACAGAAGAGCATACATAATTGACTCTTCAAGTGAGTTGATTGAGTTCTGGATGTTCTCAGAAGAGTCATAAATGGTCTGTATCTTGACATCGGGTGGGAGGGTCTTCTTTATCTCCTCTATCTTTTTGTTCACATCACGGCATATCTGCACTGTATTGGCGCCAGACTGCTTCATTATTATAAGACGAACGCCGTCGCCACCGTTAAGTTTCTCATCAAGCGACACATCCTTTATTGTATCTCGCACAATAGCCAAATCCCTGACATGCACCTGCTTACCTTGTCTGGTGGTGGTTACAACGATGTCACCTATCTCACGGCTGTCAACATACTCACTGCGCACCTGAAGCTGGTACTGCTCATCAAGCATCTTCACCTTACCTGATGACATATTGAGGTTGTTTGTGCTGATGGCACTGCCCACTGTCTCAAGAGGAATACCGTAAGAGTCAAGTTTCTCCTGGTCTATATCCACATACACATAACGCTCAGGCTCACCTGACATGGAGATATTACCTATACCGTTTACTTGGTTTAGCACAGGAATAACCTCATCATCAAGCAGTTTTTCAAGACCTGGATATGACTCCTCTGCTGTCACCGCAAACTGGATTATAGGCATTGAACTTGAGCTCAACTTAAAGATAATAGGTGTAGAAGCCCCGTCCGGCAGGTTGTCCTTGGCCATCTCTATGTATGAACGCACATCGTTTGATGCTTCATCAAGGTTCCAGCCCCACTGAAACTCCAGAGTAACCACAGACATATTATCCTTTGATACTGAGGTGAGCTCCTTAAGACCGTCAACAGAGTTAAGGGTGTTCTCCATCAGTTTGGTAACATTAGTCTCTATTTCAGAGGCATTCGCCCCCGGATAGGTGGTCATTACCATTATGTAAGGCGGGTCTATCTCAGGAAACTGGTCTATAGGCAGTTTCAAAAATGAGAAGATACCTATAATTATGACTGCCACAAAGATAAGCGCCGTGGTTACGGGCTTGTCAATGGCTGTTTTGTAAATGCTCATAATATACTCTCCATCTAATAATTATTCTTTAACAATCTGCTCCTCTCCAAGCTGTTCACGTGTAACCACCTCTATGTGGCTTCCGTCAACAAGCCTGCCCTGCCCCATTGTTATAATCTCATCACCCTCCTTTACATTTCCAATAATCTCCACATACTTGTCAAAACGCTGGCCAAGCTCCACATCCACACGTTTGGCCACATCGCCGTCACGAATGAATATGTAACGGTTATTGGAGCCTATAAGTTTAAGCACAGCCTGATATGGCACCACCAAGGTGGAAGCCTTACCCACTGGCAGCGTGGTATTTACATACATACCAGGACGCAGCAGCTCAGATGAATTAGGAATCTTAACCTTAACAGTGAATGTGTGTGAAGAGACATCTATAGTAGGATAAACAATCTCCACAGTACCCTTGAACTCCTTGTCGGGATAAATCTCTGACTTGAGGGTCAGAGACATACCCTTCTTAATCTGAGGGAAATAGAGCTCAGGTATATTGATATAGGCCTTCAGAACATTAATCTGAGCCAATGCGAGAATAGGCTGACCGGCGCAAAGCTCACCACTCTCAAAGTTCTTGGCTGTAATAACGCCAGAGAAATCAGCTTTCACAAAAGTGTTCTTCTCATAAAGGGCAAGGGTCTCACCCAGCTGGTCATACTGAACCTTGGTCTGGTCGTATGTCTGCTGAGACACACTACCAGCCTCTTTCAGAGCCTTAACACGCTCCATCTCCACGCCTAAGTTGGCATACTGGAGCTTATAGTTTGTGTACTGTGTAGGATCCATGCGTACAAGCAACTGTCCCTTTGAAACCTTGTCACCCACCTCCACAAATATCTGGTCAATAATGCCACTTATGGTTGAAGATATATTTCTGGTTTCATAACCCTGCAATGTAGAAGGAAGATTAACTTCACGGTCTATCTCCTTCATCTCAATTTTTTCAGTCTCAACCTTCTCTTTTTTAACAGACTCTGTAGCACTGGTGTCAGCACTCTCCTTTGTACATGATGCCAGCATAACGCCAAGCATCAGGACAAATGTTAATTTAATAACTTTGTTCATATGTATAAATTGTTTAATCGTGGAAACGGTTATTATTCAACATTCAGCAAATCTTTAAGATTCAGGTAAGCCTCCACTGTTGAGAGCAGCGCAGACACATAGCTGGTCTGAGCATTTATAAGGCTCTGGCTGGCGGTGGTGACATCGGTGCTGGAGCCGTAGCCGTACTCAAACTTCTTAGATGTATTGTCAAGCACCTTCTGGCACACCTCAATGTTCTTCTCCTGCACCTTGAACTTATCATACGCACTCTTGAGGTTGTAGCGTAGCTGATAGTTTGAAATATTCAGTTTATCTTCAGTATCCCTCTGTGTGTTTTCAGCCGCCTCCCTGGCCCAGCGCTTCTCTTTTATTGAATAAGTGTTCTTCCCCGATGTCCACAAAGGTATGCTAAGTGACACACCCACAACATTAGGCGGAGTATTGTTAAAGCCAGCCTCCTTGCCAAAGTATGATTTAGCGGAATACTGGTAATATGCGCTAAGCGTAGGCACAAAGCTCATAGCGGCAAGCACCTCCTGCTTTTTGGCAAGTTCAGTCTGCTTCACAACCAACTGATAGTCAAAGTTATTCTCTATGTTGAAATCAGTGTCAAGAATAAGTTGGGTCTCCTCCGGCTTCATAAGATTCTCAAAACCGTCAGTAAGCTCAATATTCTCATCCATACCCAAGCCAAGGTAGAGACGCATCATACTTGTAAGCACCTCCTTCTGCACCCTGGTGTCAGTTATCTGAGTCTCAAAGCTGTTCACCTGCACCTCTATCTGGTCCGCCGATGTCTGCTCTGCAGCACCCACATCAACAGCCTTCTGCGCACGCTGATGCAGTGTTTTAAGGTTCTCATAGTTCTTCTCCAGAAGTTTAAGAGTTGACTCCATTGTAAGAATTGAATAGTAGGTGGTCACCACATTGTTTATTACAGTCTGCTCGCTCTTCTTAGCTGATATGTCAGCCATCTTAACAGCAAGGTTACTAATAACAGCCGCCATAACCATTGTACCAGATACAGCCATTGAGGCCTTTACACCCAATGTGCCGTAAGGGTTCATTGGCACGCCCATACCCATAAGCTCCATCTCATAGCCGCACATGTTCATATAGTCAAGCGACGCACTTGCCTGTGGCAGCATAGTTGCTATAGACTGCCAGCGTGCTGCATACTTCTGCTTTATAGTAAGTGAAGCATTCTGCAGGGTACGGTTATGCTCAAGAGCATACTTTTTTGCATCCTCAAGAGAGAGAGCAAGTGTGCCCTCTGTCTGCTCCTGGGCAAAAGCCAGACCTGCAAGCATAAACGCACTCAACACAAAAATTAATCTTTTCATATATTTTATTGTTTTGAATTCAAATAGTACTCAAGCCCCTCACTGTTGCACACCAAGCGCATAAAGGCGTCAATCTTTAGCGCAAACAAATCCTTATCGCCGCCATCAATAACTGTCATCATCATATTATAGACAAGAGCCACAAAACTATCTCCGGCAGTTACATCCGCAAGTTCTCCCCTATACAAACCCTCCTGCACTCCCTTTATTATATTATTGTATATGATATTTTTAATAGCCTCCTTATTACTTGCAACAAAGGCATTGTGAATATCAGGATAATATTTTACAAGGTCACGCATGAACTTCTCATGTTTGAGGCGGCGTTTCTGAAGCGCAGGATGACGGAAAAAGAGCGCCACATCAATAGCGTTAGCCGTCTGGCAATGCATGGCGTACTCCTTGTCCTCCTTCTTGTTGGTCTCAGTAACGTGCTCAAGCACAGCGCTTACAAGCTCCTCCTTCTGGCGGAACTCAGTGTAGAAAGTCTTTTTAGAGATGCGGAGAATTTCACAGATGTCATCAATGCTGACACTGCGTATGCCGTATTTCAGGAACTCTGACTCGGCTGTTTTAAGTATGTTCTGACGCAAGTTTCCCATATTGATATACCTAAGCGGGTGCAAAGATAACACAATATGGGAAACCCGATGCAAAAATTAGCAAAAATTTTAAAAATATTTTATCAACAATTTGACATCTTGCTAATTATCAGTGTTTTATACGGAAACTCTCTAACATTAAGAGTTTTCAAGTGAAAAAGTTTTGCAACAATTACAAAGCGTTTGCGCCACTACTGCGCATCGCCGTAGAGACGAGCCTGAGCGGCACGCACATTAGCGTCATCAAGGTAGTCATCATAGTTGGTCACCTTGTCTATAATGCCGTTTGGTGTAAGCTCAATTATACGGTTACAAACCGTGCTAATAAACTCATGGTCATGTGAAGCCATAAGCACATTGCCCTTAAAGCTCTTCAAAGAGTTGTTAAACGCCTGTATAGACTCCAAATCAAGGTGGTTAGCTGGAGAGTCAAGCACCATCACGTTAGCGTTTTTAAGCATCATACGTGAAATCATGCAGCGCATTTTCTCACCTCCTGAGAGCACACTCGCCTTCTTGTAAATCTCCTCACCTGCAAATAACATTCTGCCTAAATAGCCACGCACAAAACTCTCAGTAGTGTCTGGTGAATACTGGCTGAGCCAATCCACAAGGCTGAGGTCTGTGTTAAAGAAACTTGAATTATCCAGCGGAAGATACGCTGTGGTAATGGTTACGCCCCAGTTAAAAGTACCTGCGTCAGGCTTGGCGCCGTTACATATAATCTCAAAGAGAGCGGTCATGGCACGAGGGTCACGTGACACAAAGGCAATCTTGTCATCCTTCTCCACATTGAAGTTCACATCTTTGAAAAGTGTAACCCCGTCAACCGACGCAGCAAGCCCCTTGCACTCCAACACCATATTGCCAGGTTCACGCTCTGGGGTGAATATTATGCCCGGATATTTACGTGTGGATGGCTTAATCTCCTCGATGTTAAGCTTCTCAAGCATCTTGCGGCGTGATGTAGCCTGCTTTGACTTGGCCACATTGGCGCTGAAACGGCGGATGAACTCCTCCAGCTCCTTCTTCTTCTCCTCCGCCTTCTTGTTCTGCATCTGCTGCTGGCGCAGGGCAAGCTGGCTGGACTCATACCAGAATGAGTAGTTACCGGCAAAAAGCTGAATCTTACCGTAGTCTATATCAATTGTGTGAGTGCTCACGGCGTCAAGGAAGTGACGGTCATGGGATACCACAAGCACAGTGTTCTCATAGTTGGCAAGATAATCCTCAAGCCAGCGTATTGTATCTATGTCAAGGTCATTGGTAGGCTCGTCAAGCAGCAGGTTGTCAGGCTTGCCAAAGAGAGCACGCGCAAGCAGGATTCGCACCTTCTCCTTACCACTCATATCCTTCATAAGGGTGTAGTGGAACTCCTCCTTTATGCCCAGGCTGCTAAGCAGCGATGCGGCGTCACTCTCAGCGTTCCAACCGTCCATCTCTGCAAACTGCTCCTCCAGCTCAGACGCCCTGATACCGTCAGCCTCAGTAAAATCCTCCTTTGCGTATATGGCGTCCTTCTCCTCCTTAACCTTCCAGAGTTTGTCATGCCCCATCATCACCGTATCTATAACAGTGAACTCATCAAACTCAAAGTGGTCCTGCTTCAACACAGAGAGGCGCTCGTTAGGTCCGAATGAAATAGTACCACGAGTAGGTTCCAAATCACCGCTGAGCATACGCAGCAGCGTTGACTTGCCGGCACCATTGGCACCTATCACGCCGTAGCAGTTCCCCGCAGTAAACTTTAGGTTAACATCTTGAAACAGAATTCTCTTTCCAAACTGGATTGCTAAATTTGAAACAGTAATCATATTTTTTAGTTGATAGTTGACAGTTGATAGTTGACAGTTGAGGGGTAAAAAGTTGAGGGTGCAAAGATACGGAAAAGCGAGAGCAAATCAAAATAAAATTTTGATTTGCAAAAATGATGAGCGAATGAGCCAAAATAAAGCTTGCTTGATTTTGGAGAATGAGGTCAGCATTTGGAGCAAAGCAGTCTTTTAAGAGTGCTTTGCCGAGCGTGAGTAACTTCACGAACATACGTAGTATGTGAGTAAAGTACGAATAAGCGAGAGCCGCATTCCATTAGAATATATATCCGTACGCCACAGTGGCGCTAAAACGAAAGATGTCATCATTATTCAGCACCCACTGGTACTGACCAATGGCGTTAAACGTAAATTTGTGATGTTTCTTAAGTGTATATGCCAGTGATGTCCGTGCATTGGCGACAAAACGTTGATAAATCTTCTGTTCCAGACCAACATTAGCGGAGAGCGAGGATGTCCAGTTAAGCGTCTTTTTAACAAAAAGCGCCGTCACACCAATGGTTGGCCCCACGTATATTGTCTCCAATCCAGCCACTTTGTTCCATGTAACATTGGCGGAAGAGTTAAGTGTTACATTCTTCGTCTTAAACATTGCACTGTGCATGAGCGCCGTGTTTAGCATCATTGAGTTACCTACATCCGGAATACTGTCTCCGTAACGGTCATTAGTACACTGGAAAGAGGCGTTGGCGCTTAGAGACTGAGAACAGAAATCAGTACTCTCAACATTCCACATAGCAGAAAGATACGCATTATGAGACAACTGGGAAAAGTTGAGCGTGTCAAGATTCTCCGTTATGTCATACTGATTTATGTAGTCAAACTGAGAACGAACGTTCTTATGCATCTGAAAGTTTGAATACGAGGCAGAGAAATTCATTTTCTCATTAGGAATGTAGGACCAGTTCAAAGACCCTACAAACCTGAGGCTTGTATTCGTCTGAGTCTTACGTATATTGTCTCGTTCCACACCCACACTCGCCGTAAGATTCATCTTGTCACTTAGAAAAGCGGAAGCCACGTTCAATGTATAATTCTCAAAATCAGAATTGAAATAATATGCGCCAAGCGATGCGTAATCAGGGTCAACATGCTCAAAGGCAAAACCTATGGATGTCTTTTTAACCTGATAAGAAAATCCGCACTTGGCGGCTTGGTAAAAGCCCAACGTAGCACCATTGGGAATGCGAAAATCATGTTCAAGAAAACTAAAGGCATACTCAGCAAACAGATGCAGAGCCTTAAACAGGGTGAACCCCACTTCAACATTGGCGGCGACGTTACGCTGAGGGGTTATTCCCAGACTGTCAGGTTTCCACTTGAGGGAGTTTTCATAATCCTTTGCTATGAAAACACTGCCGCCCACATAAAATATCCTGTGATCATATCTGAGTTTTGCCGCCGCTCCCAAACGCTTGTAACACGCCGCAACAGTTGTCTGGGTGTTGTCAGGGTCATATTCCACAGCTTTCTGTAGCCTGCCGAACATTATTGACGCAGTCCAGTGTTCTGGTGTCAAATCAACACCTGCACCAGTAAACTGATGTCCGCCGAGCGTGTACGGGGAATAACTCATTGAAACGTCACCAATATGAGCCGAAGCCCACTTGTATGACGGATGTATGCCAAATCTGTTAGGCATATTAGGATACGCGTATGTGAAGCCTGAATTGGTGAAATTAAAGTTAAATGGTAAATCTATGAGTCTGAACAACTTGAAATTAACGCTCCCCTGTATCATGTAAGTCCACGGCAGATGCCCGTACATCTTACTCGCGGCATAATATGTGCCTGATGCAGACACGCCACCGCTTACCTTAAACAGCTCTTTTTTTGAGAAGTTCCGTTTCATATCCTCAATGCGTATGGTCTGGGCGGACAATGAGAACATTCCCAATGCCAGCATCAAAGCCACTATGCCACAACGTAAGACCTGCAACCTGCTACTTAATTATCAGTTTAAATGTCTGTCTTATACTGTTTTCCGGCAGCATTAGTACCATGATGTACATACCAGCTGTCAGAGACAAGCTCATCCGCTCAAAGTACTTGTCACTTCCTGCAAGGTTGAGCGTTTCAGCCACCTGAACACCTTTCACAAAATCACAGATGCGGATCTCTGCGTCAGACGCTTTGGACAGCTCCAGCGATACGGACACATTACCGTCTGACGGATTCGGTGATACGGAGAATCTTTTAATTGAGAGCCCCTCGTCATCATAATCACCAGCAATAAACGGAGCGTCAACAACCTCCACTTTCTTGTAAACAGTCTCCTTGCAACCGTCATGATAGCTGCTCATACCCAGCATATACTCTCCTTCTTCGCTAAACCTCATATCCAGATACCTATCTCCCTCCTCCACTATCTCTATTCCCGCATCTTGAGGATAGTGCCACTGGTATGAAGTAAAATTATCCCTTGTAATATTCGCTAGACGCACCAGGCCGTTCTTCTTGACGGTTGAGGCCACAATCCAGTCACAAGACACCTCTTTGGGTGACTTTATAACCTGCATGGTTGACGTGTCACTGCACAAACCGTCTGACGCTATTACCGAGTACAATCCGCCATCCGTTACATCTATTGAATCTCCATTAGTTAGATACTCATCACCACGATACCACTTGTAAATATTTTCTGGAGCAGGCTTGTCAACTCCCACACGTACAGTCTGACCTTTGCAAACTGTTATCTCATCGGGGATACTCACCTCTATATTGCCATGCTGTGACAAACTGACGTCCGTACTACTCGTACGGTTGGCAATATCTATTGCTGTGACGTTGTAGTCTCCAGCTCTAAGGTCTTGCAGTTTCAGCGTATGATTTTCAACCTTGTAATTCTCAGAGTCATCATTAGAACTGACAGTAACGGAATACGGCGGCTCCCCGCCGTCCAGACTGACGGATATCATACCGTCAGAATATCCATAGCAAGTGACATTACGTTTGTCAAGGTTAAGCGCTATTGGTTGATGTATGTCAATCTCTGATGAACCAGTACAGCCATTATGGTCCATGACCTCAACAGTATAATGTCCTGATTGCAAACTGTTATTCACTACATACGAGGAGCTGAACGGATATGGAATAATAACGTCACCCTCCACCTCGGCGTCATCAGAGCGCCAACTGACAGAATACGGAGCACACCCGCCGGTCACATGATTAAAATTCAGCACTCCGTCTGGTTTGCCATATTGTGTAGCGTCCACTCCGGACACACTGAAATCCAGCGGCTCGTTTTCAAATATCTCTATGGTTTTGCCATACTGTGCCTGACATCCGTTGCCGTCAATGACCGATAGTGTGTATGACCCTGCGTCCAATCCTGAGAACTGAACCGCATTTGACTGACGGTTCTTGTATTCTCCTTTTACTGACTGAAGTGTTGCCGTATATCCGCCTTTTGCATTGAGTACGCTGTATGAAACGCTTCCGTCTTTAGCACCAAAACACGTTATGTCACTTTTCCCTACATTTGCAATTTCAAGAGCGGGTGGTGCCGCCGGCATCGTAACAACCGCACGGTGACGGGGTGCTCCTGCGTAATACTCATGAAAGTTTCCATTCGTATCAGTCCATCCGCCGCTTATTTCAACCTTGTAGGTTTCAGGTAAAATATCATTAAATACAGTTACTGTACTCACATTTGTAGTATCACATATTGGTTTTTCACCATCCAAAGCATTATCCTTTTTTACAATCAAATTGATATTACCTGAAGAAGCAACCTCTTTGGATAGTTTAACAATCAATTTCCCTTTGTCTCCAGCACATTTAGGTTCCACAACCTCAACATCTATACCTGGAGCGGATAATACTGGTTCCAACGTAATTGAACCTTCTGATTTTTTACACACAACAGATTCATCCATATTAATATATATCTTATCTCCATCAACAATCATCTGTTTAAATTTTTCCTCAGAGAACAAATCATATCCGTCAAAAGACAAAAATGGAGCGAAATAATCATCGCCATACAGCATAAAGGCAGTCAAACTCTTGAATGATGATTTTTGTTCGTTATGTGTTACTGTGAACTGTGGTTTATATATTCTCTCAGGAAAACCAGGCGTCATCTCAAAATAAACTTCATCCTCTGATGGTAAATTCATTGTAACTCTAGAATCAGAATTCAACTTATATTGCCAATCACTATCAAATGCATACATTAAAATTCTATTGGGAATTACTGTGAGTACACTCTTAAATGTGCATTTTATTCTTGCTCCATCATAATTATATTGGAAGGCACTCTTACAGTTATACCCTAAACTTTGGAGCTCAATATCGTTTATTTTCCTTTCATAAGTGAAGGCATTTATCTCAATTGGAGTGCCAACTTTAAAAATGAAAGTTGTTTGATTGTTTACCGTTTCATTCCTCAACTCTCTGCAACTACTACTTATTTCAAATGCTCCATAATACGACCGAGTTAGATTTATTACATTACCCTCTTTTAAATAATGATTACCTACTGTTGCTCTAACAGACGGGAATGACCTTGATGACTGATTAAATGTAGATGATTGTTGAGTGCCGACACCCATAAATGTTTGATTTAGATTATATTTAAAAATGTTTGACTTTGAATTGTGAGATATCCACCCTCCGTTATATTCCTCAACATATTCAGTGTCAAACTTTATTACATACTCCCCAAACGGAATATCCACATCATCTGAAAAAGAACTCTCCATTGCACAGCATCCAATAGGAATGACACACATTGCAATTATGAACGATACAACATGCAATTTAATGTTGCTCTTTATGTTTTTTAAGTTTCTCATTATTTTCCGGCTTCAATTACATTCACCAACTCGTTAATATTAACGGTTAAGTCAGGCGAACCATTCTTGTATTTCTCGTAAATATTATGAGAAAGGATTAAATCACACTTTTGCGGTTCTGGAACCCAATCCACTAAAACAACTTCTAAATATTCCAAATTATCACACTCACTTAAATCAATTTTCCGAATCCCGTGACAGTTAGATAATGCCACATTTTTAACGTTTTTTGCATTTGACATGTTTAATTCTTTAATCGAGAATTTTTCTACCGATAGAGATGTTAACAATGGCATATCAAGTTTTTCAAAACCATATATTGTAGGACAAGTGGAAGAATTGGATGTTAACGCAATACCTTCTATTACTGATTCAGATGAAAAAATCAATCTTATATGATTAGCCGTACTATTGCAATTAATATAGTTTAAATTAATGATTCTAAGTGCTTTATTTCGACTAAAATCAACTGGTCTATCATAATAATAGTCATACTCTTCATCATAATAATCGAGATCTATATAAGCATAATAATTAATTTCAGACATAATAACCTTAACATTTTTCAACAAAGAGGCATCTGCCTGATACCACTTGTCAAGCATCTCTATTTTTGACATTTCATATTTTGACATAATGCCGTCATTGTTCAAGTCAAGACCTTTACTTATGTAATATGAATCCCCTCCTGAAGGCAAGGTTACAAGTACAACCAATGTATCCTTATACACCTTCCCATTATTTTCACAATACAAAGAAACGTATGTGGGGTCACTGCTTAATGAGGTTATTTCACACTGTTCATTGACAGAAAGTACAGACGGGTCACACGGAGTGAATTTAATGTTATAATCTACTGGATTCTCTATCTTCTTATAATCCACATATATATCCGGCTTAATTACATCACCCACTTTGCATTTAATCACACGTGGCACAAATACTACCGTATTGTTAACTGGCAAGTATTTCTTTTGTGGAGTGTCATCCTTCTTCTCACACCCGCACAACAGCACAGCACCTGCCACTAATAGAATAACTGCTCTTAAAATTGTTTTGTTCATTTCTGTTTTGTTTTTATTTAGGTTAATATTATTTGTTATCACTTTTATCCAATTGCTTTCCATTGAGGAACTGGTCAAACTCTGATTTGTGTACCCTGTAAAATTCTTTGTTTACGGTAATAGGCTTCTTGAAGATTTCAAGTTCATTCAACTTGTCGTTGCCGTAAATAAACCGGTCTAGCAGATAAATCATCTCAACAAATCTGGATTCTACAGAACCCTTGTGTTTTTTCTTGTATTCCTCACTGTCAACAGGACAACCAAAGACCATGTGCTTTAAGGCAGCAATATCTTCTATATTATCTGGGAATGGATTCAGTCTTCCTCCTGCAGCATCTAAAATAACCATTTCACAATAATACACGGTCTCTTCAGACGGTGAGCAAAACAACGTTTTTTCGCCATAGAATTTATTCTCCTCGTTTAACCTGACTATTATAACAAAGTCTTCACACTGCATAAAGAGAGATCCGTCGATAAACTCATACCTGATGTTGTGTCTTTCCACAAATTCCTTAAAATAGAATTTCTCTTTATAAATTGACAAATTAACATACGGGCATATCACCCCCTTTTTCTCCATCAAACTGAGAATGTCTGGGTCTGGATTTTTCAAATCAAGTTCATACACATCTTCCTTCCCTGTATATTCTTTTTTGAGCGATTTCTCTATATTGTCGGTTTTCAAATAACGGCGTCGAAGGATAATCTTTTCAATATATCGTTTAGGAATAAATGTATATGAATCATATCCGTCATAGTGGCTTCCCCCTGATTTTTCTATAACCTCGCTTTGCGGTATGGTCTTCAGTATCTCCTTCTGAATGTCTGTCAACTCCAGTGTGTAGCCTGAATGGGAAAGGATGACATATTCCGGGAATATCTCCGTCATACTCCACAAAAAACAATCTGCCTCCTTCTCAAACTTAACCTCGTATCCGTTTATAACCATTGTGACATAATAGTCGTAAAAAGCCTCAACTTCTGACTTGCGGATTAAGTGGATAGGATACCAGTAGTCTTTATTATCATTGGACTTAGCCACATGGTCTGGTTTTACAACTACTGTACCTTTTCCATTATACCATCCGTCAGACAAGACCGATGAATTTTCAGCAAAGCGACACATATCAACAAATGTTACAGTCCCCACTCTTGCTTTTTTTTGTATCATTGGTCGGCATTCTCTACCATATATTAAAACAGAACCTCTATCATTAAATATATTATTAATAACAATATTCATAATTCCATTTACTTACTAATCCATATTAATTTTTCGTTTACCTCTATCAATTCATATACATTCTCTACTACTCCATTAGCATTATATTGGGTAGCGGTTGCACCTTTCTGCAATGGGAATCTTACATCCTTTTCCCCAATATAGAACTCCGGAACAATCAAGTCCGTTTCCTTGTGACCTAAAACACCTGTATATGTCTGAGGCAGTTTTTTCTCTACATTATTCAAATATTCCTTGGCTTCATACGGACGTTTAACATTTCTTACCATGTCGTCTGTCATTGTTGTCTCAATCTTAACATATCCAGTTGAATTAAGGAAAGGTGAATTATCATAATGCAAACCTATATCTACTATCAATTGACTTAATTCAACATTATTTAAACTGTAATCAGATGCTTTTAAAATACATCCATTGATTTCAGTTGAATTGTTTTTTATAAAACGATATTCAAATTTTACAGCTTCAACATATTTAACTACCTTCTCACCTGATTTAGGCAGTTCAAAGCATTTTTCAGAAATTGCTCTGGTCAACATTACAAGTTCATCACTTGCATCCCCTGTGGAGGCAAGCCTGTTAATCTGGATAAGTTTACCTATATCATCATCGGTCAACCCCTCTTTTTTCAGAATATTACAAATGTTCTTGTTCACTTTTGTAATATCTACAGTTTCCAATCCTTCCCATGCTTTTAAAACCTTAGCGTCCACTTTTGCAAAAGAAGAGAGTCTCTTGTGCAAACTCAACTTTGAAGCGATATGTTCTGCTACCTTTGGCAACTGTTTAACAAAAACAGACCCTGCAACAATTGTTAATACAGATCTTGTTGTACCCCTGGAGCCTAAATTGCGTTTTCTTCCACCATCAGTTTCATTTAAGCCAAGTTCCCTATATTCATCCGACGTCAGTCCGGTTGCCTCCTCCAATGCAATGTCAGCAAGCAGTTTGAACAGCACACTCTTGTCTTCTCCTATGGCATCTGCAATGGCTGACAAAGATTGCCTTACCTCTTCTCTTTTTTCTTCGCTTACAACTAACTCATATCCCGTATAAACAATGGACGTGACATCCGTAACATCTCTTAGAGCGGCTTCTGATGTACCTGTAAGCAACCCTGGTAACTTTATTATACTTTCACTGTTGTCATTATATATTTTCTGCTGGAATTCACCGGTTTTTAATACTTCAGAAACCATTTCTATTCCAGATGCAGCGATTTTGAAAAAAGTTTCATTTCCCCTGACCTGAACCTGTTCCCCTCCTGGAAACTCGTCCTCTATATGATTCTTCGTCTTTTCAGACAAAGATGTTACGTTCTCTTCCTTAAGCCACTGGTTCGTACTCCTGCAAATCTCATCAGACAGTTCTCCGTAATTAACAACACCTATGTTTTGAGACTTGAAATTCTTGTTTATGCCAACAACTTTTAGTTGCCATATTCCGTTTTTCTTGTAAATGCGAATCTTTGATTCTGATTCATCCCCAAGAATACCTTGCCTTATATCTTCATAAGTAACATTATCTTGTTTAACAACTCCGTTATCTAGATAATATGCCTTTCCGTTGTAGAGAATCTCGAATTGTTGACCCTTTGATGCATATTCCGCCAGTTCTTTCAATTGCCCGCTTACAAAATCAGAAAAACATTTTTCAACAATTGAAGTCAGTTCCTTGTTGTCTATAGAGGCATTCTCACATATATTTGAGACATTTGAAGAAGGGTCACACGCAGAGACAACAATTCCATTGTCAAGTATTACAACAGCATCAACAAAATCCTCTGAAATTACAAAATTAGCATTAGAAAAAAACTCTCTATCTGTTATTTCAATAACCTTAGACCATTCTCCGTCTCTGCAACCATACGCTTTGTATGTTTCAACCACATCTATGCCTGTTTCTCTTCTATTGGCATCTGAACCGCACTTTCTGATATATGCGTAATCATAACCGGCAAGCTGTTTCACCGCATCTCTAACCCATTCGCTATCCTCATCCTTCTCCCATAGTTCCGTTAGCAGGGCGGGATTGTGGATTTGGTTCCACTGCCACTTGGCTATGTGCGTGGCTCTGCTTGGTGTGGGGGCGTAGTCCATAAGGTTGTCTGTCTTTCCCTTTTTGCTCTCCGCTCCCTTTCCGTATTCGCTGTCAAACGTATGGCGCAGGCGGTATTTGCCGTGCCCGAGCTCGTGCGCTATTACAGCCGGCAGGTTTTCAGACTTAACGGCGTCTGTGTTTATGTACCCGTACTGCTCGCCGCGCGGCATGAAGCCTGCAAGCTCCCTCTTGGAGCCTGAGCCGTTTGCCGGCATCATAAACAGGTAGCACGTTTTGCCGTCATACCTGTCTCCAAGATATGTTTCAAACGCCCTGTTAAGGTTTTTCTGGCGAGAGTTGTAAAGTTCCAGAGCCTTGCTTTTGCTGTCAAACAGGTACGCTATGCTATCCTTTGGGTATGAGAATCCGTTCTCCTCCGTGACGTTCCACGTTACACCCACCCTGCCGTATATGGAGTTAAGCCCCGCCTCAATCTGGCTTGCGCTGTATGAACCGCCCAGATTAACCAGACACACACCTGCTCTCATTGGTGCGCGGGTGTCAACATCAAGCATACCTAACTGGTAGCACCTGTCTCCCACCATGTAAACCGCATGGACGGTCTGGCGACTGTCTGCCTGTGAGGCGGCAACCGTTACGCTGTACGTCCCGTCTGCATTGTACGTTGACGGCAGTACCGTAACACCGCCTTCATCTGAAACAATGAACTGGAGGTCCTCCGGCTTTGGTATCTCCTTCTTGCCTGAGCCTGTGAGCTTGAGCCTCGCTCGCACCTGCTCCGTGCAACCCTCTCCTATAAAGAGCCACGGCACGTCATAATACGGGTCACAGTTTGACATCCTGCGGTATATGCGCCCGCCGCCGTTGGCTCCGTCACTGTTGAGCAGCAGCGCTGCTGTCTCATAGAACTTCAGCGGTGAGTCAAATGTAAACACGCCGCTGTCGTCCTTCTCAAAGGTCACGGTCCCAAGGTCTCCCCTTATCCCGCTCAGCTGGCTCTCGCTTATGTATTTGCCAGTCTGGCGCCCTAACGGTGTGAACTTGTACCTGCCTGTAGGTCTGCTGTCTGTGTCCGTCTCCTCCTCAATCTGAACCAGATTACCATCATTGTCCTTGACCCTTATAGGGAACACAGGCTCGCCCTGCTCGTTCCGAGGCGTTTCTATTGTGCCTATAACGCTCCCGTTCTCATCTTTAAGGGTAAGCGTTCCTGTGACGCTGTCATACTCAGCTCCGCTTACGTCTGTCAGGAGGAAACCAACCGAAAGGTCTGGCAACACCACCCCGTTTTTGAGTCTCTTGCCACCGCCTTGCAGCAGCATGTCCGTGCCGCCTATCTGAGAGCCTGACATGTCACACCTGACTTCCGTATAGCCAGATATCAGCTGCCTGGATGCGTTCACCTGTATGTTCCTGATATCTACCGTGAAATCCACGCCTATGTACGGTATGAACATATACCCCTCTCCGCTGAAGGTGGACCCGCTCTGCGTGAGCGATGTGACAACAACCTTAAAACCTCCGCCCACGGTTATGGTGTCTCCCACCTCCAGATGCTCCGCAGGGGTGAGGTCTGTCACCGTGTAGCTGTCCTCTCCGCAGCGTGATATGCGCTCAGGGCTCTTGTCAAAGGGGTCCCTGTCTTCTTTACGCTTGACCGTAACTGTGTCATGAACATCATACCCGTCCGGATGCCTGACATCAAATGTGAACACCTCACTGTAACCTCCGTTTGTAAAATGCACAGTGCCCTCCACGCTGTACGCCCTGACACACCAGCCGTAACGCTTACCCTCCTCCAGTTCAGGTTCTGACAGGGAGTACGTCAGGCTGGTGGATGCCGTCTCTGTCTGGTATATAGTCTGCGAGTAGTTATATGCTGACGTGGGGTTGGACAGCGTATCCGCTATCTCCTTGATGGTAATCTCATACATTACTCCGGCTCCTGAATAGCTGTGACGGGGCTGCCACTGCAGCTGGAAGGAACGTGCGCTCAGCGGACGCATGACTATGCCGTTCTTAGGATACAGCAGTGCTGGGGGCTTGTTTATTGTGAGGTTAGTGACTGTGGTGTACGGTGTGGAGACTACAACTCCCGTGTGATACTCCACTGCCTCAAATGTGAACGTGGCGAGACCTTCGGGCATCGCCCCCTGGAACATGGTGCCTGTGACATCAAGATTGCGAAGCTCAAAGTACGGGGAGAGCTCTGCGGCGCCAAGGCGTTCTGACATACCTGGGTATAGCGTGACAGCCTCAAACACGGCCGACGGCTTTGTCCTCAGCATTAGTCCGTTCTGACACTTGACGGTCATGCGAAGGCGAACATCAATGCCTGTACTCATCACATCACGGTTAACAAGCACAACTGTGGCTCGGTCTTCAAAGCCGCTCACATAGTCTGACAAGTACACTGACGGAGACGTAATCTGTGCGCTGACCTGTACAGGGAAGGATGATACTCCCTGCGCAGACACACGCACAACATATAACAGTAGTGATAATGTTAATATTATTTGTTTACTGAATCCTTTCATTTAGTACTTGTAATAAACCTCTACATCTGATGTCTTTATGCCGCCCGGAATTGTATATGAAACAAACGACTTGTATTTTCCTCTTGGCATGGACGAAACGGAATATTTTATAAGCCGCTTTTCATAATCATTCAGGGATCCGCCTTGCACCCAGCGGTTCATAACCAGACCTAATAAATCATAAAAGTCACTTGAATAATACAGGCTCAGTCTGTATATGTGGGGGAATACGCTTAACATTCCACCCTCATCACCATTTGATAGGCAATGTGAATAATACGGGCTTACAGTAATTGCATTAAGCGGCGGCACTCCAATAACAGATGTATCCCTGTTGACATTGAATTCTGAGGAAGAATATCCTGAATACAGATTAGGGTATATATTCTGTTTGTAATAAGCGTCATCACCTGTTGAACGTACAGTGACAAGTGGTTGCGCTGACCACTCTGACGCAAACAGGTCAACAGCGTCAAAACTTTCATCCGCCTTTGCAGCTAAACCGAGCAGCACAGTGCTATAACTATTCTCTATGTCCCAGAACCCGCGAAGCGACATGGAATTCACCTTCTGCCTGAACGTCTTGTACTTACTTGTGCGGAATGCGTAACTGAGAATTGATTTCCCAATATCCGTACGCATCTCACTGTCCGCAACATTATGCTTGGTGCTGATATCCGCATTAACACCTGACAGCTTTTTATAGACAGCCTCATTTTTCACAGATTTTACCTCTGCGTCCTTAGGCCTGCCGCATAGATTGACATTTAACTCCGTTCCAACTGGGAGTTGTGACGGTACGTCATATTTAATAGTTTTTGAAGATTTATCATACTTAATCTCCTGCGAGGCAATAATGTCTCCATCTTCATTTATAAAATCGGCAGTAAACATAAGGGAGTCAGCGAATAGATATGTCTGACCCTGCTTTAACCGGATGTACCCATGTCCGTACTCTTCCTTATGAAAATTACGCTGATTTCTGACAGGATATGAATACTCTATGTTGCGATCAGGAATGTAATCTGGTGCTTTTCCTGTCACAAACACAACCTCTCGTTTCTCCTGACTCGCCTGCCCTGATGTATAGACTGTGCTCCACACCCCTTCCTTGTACTGACGGAATCCTACAGAGACATTTATCTTAAACGTGGTTTCAGGGTCAAGAATCTCATGCGGATAAAAACTGTATTTATCCTTCTCATCATTCCAGCTCCATTCACCCTGTACAATGGCACCAGTCTGCATGTTTGTCAATGTGCAGTTATCTATAACCGCCATCATGTTTACAAATTCCTCGTCCAGCCTTGTCTCAAAAGGTTTGTTAATTCCAATGTTGAACGCCACCTGCGGAACAGAGAACACATCTACGTCTGATTCAGAAGGAGAAATGTCACCTATCACCTCCATGTCAAGCGGAGACTGTCCGGGAACAAGCAGATTACACTTTTCTCCAAGTTCAAACTTGAAATCAATACTGCCCTTTATCAAGCCGCCCAAGATGCTAAAATTAACACCCATCTTGCCTCCGAACCACGTTGGATTTGGAAGCATTCCCTGAAGCAACACAGCCGCGCCACCCTTGATAACCGGGATTTTGGCCTTTATAAACCATAGATTAACTCCTACTCCGAGTTCACCTGCAAGATAAGCGTACAACTGACCCGTGGCGTACCAGCCATCCATTCCTATGGTTCCGCTACGCCCCGCACACTGCGCATTCTCATACTGTCTTAGCATCAGGTCAAAACCTAAACCAGCCTGGAATCTGGCGTATAGAATAATACACCAAAGCTCTCCTGTGTCAATTGACAGACTTGAACCAAAGGCGAAGCCTTTACCCTTGGAAAATGCATCATTATTTCTGCTGACACTAAGGCTGCTTAGTTCAGACGAGCCAAACACTTCAGCAATCTGAGGCGGCACAGGTAACGCATCCGGCATATTACACCCGGCCATCATGTATGCAGTGGTCTGAATATGGACAATATCTAATGCATTGAGCTCCACACCTATCGGGTTTGATGGTGTTCCTATATGCAGATACCACTCCTTGGGCTCAATATGAAGAGTTACCCATCCTGCACGGCCTTCCGCACCCACTCCCTTTAGAAACCCTTCCATAAAGTTTACGTATATTTCAAAATTGGAGTGCAGTACATCATTTACGAAATCATACTCTATGGCAAGATTAGCCACAATTCCATTAGCTGACGGCCTCTTTCTTACATCTTCATCTGTTTGTGACAGCATGTTCTTTGCTCCGCCCATATTAGACAAAGACGCACTGTCAAGAAATTTGCCCTGCCCGTAAAAACCTACTCTGTTAACGCCTCCATACCTGTTGAACTCCATCTCAAGCATAAGTTTAAGGCTTGCGACCTCCTGACTTGGAATAACAAGTATGACTCCGGCCTTGAAACCAAGCCCGCTGTTATTATCAGGTATGTAATTATAGGCGTTTGAATCAATAACACCCAAGCCTGAACGTTTCATACCGTATGACATACCACCAGCAAAGCCCCCAATGTTTACATATCCCGCACATGGTATAGGTGGCGTAAATGCTGCACTTGCGTCCACATACCAATATGAATCTCCGTTAACCCTGCCAAACACAGCACTTGCTTTTATTACAAACTTAACCCCTGCAGACACCTCCAAATCAAGACTTCCTGCATATCCGTTGCCGTAAACTGGATCATCATAACGGGCAGAGGCTCTGCCTCTTAACTTCACTACTCCTCCTATTTCCGCATATACATCTATCTCCCTCAGTTCAAAACGCTTGAACCTCCACTGCTGAATGCCATCATCCTCCTGCAAATCACCCAACAATGCGAAACTGGTTGAAGCGCTGGTCACTTGTATGTCCATCTTAAGACCTGCATAGAAGTTAAGTGAACGGTCATTGGCTGTAAGACCAAGCTCTGTGATGGAGACTGGCATATTCATAACAGATGATTCATTCCTATAGCCAAAGTAGTCCACGCTTACATACGGCTGCTCAGTCTGAATATGCAAATTCTGGAAAACAACCCCCTTAAATGATGCGATGCTGTCTCCCTTGTCACTTTTTACAGACAGGTCCAGATTGCCGCACAGATTTGCCTCTGGACGGAAAACGCCTTCACGCACCGCCAACTTAATGTATGAACCAGGCATGATGTTTGCCTGCGCTTGTAAAACGTCAAAAGATACGGTATCACCAACACTGACCGTCATGGAGTAATTATTGTCAATATCCCACATACCTTCATACTCAAAGGCGGAGCTCTTCTGATCTGCTATAGGGATGCCTATGCGTCCGGCAAACGCAGCCTCTGTAAGCGTATTGGCCATAAGCCCCACTCTGAACTTGTCCACAGAGAATCGCCATCCTGATGCGTTGCCGTCAGAAAAGTCTAAAATAGGGGTCTCAGCCACAAAAAGCCCGCTGATACCGTTTTCATCTATCAAAAGGTCATTGGCTGAAAAAGTAAGTCTGCCGCCTTTTTTACCCTTAAACTGCTCCGGCACTGTTACCAGGATGCGGCCTGCGTAAAAGCCTTGCCAGATATTAACATCTGGCAGACCGTAGAGGTAGTTTGCTTCATAGTTCTTAGGAAATGTGACATTGCCGTTTCTGCGATGGCTGAAATCAAACACAACGTCCTCACACGCAAAATCAAAACCGTCCAACCCCATTATGGCAAATCTCGGCAAAGTGGCCTCTGCCAGCCAGTCTTCCCAATCATCAGCCTTGACCTGAAACGAGGCTCTTACGGCACCTCCATTGGGCTTGCCATCCTCGCTTACTGTCTGCATTATGGATTTGCTGAACTCCACATCGGCGGCTATTCCAAACCCTGTCACACCCTGACATGAAATATTAGCATAAGTCAAGTCGGCCATCTGACCTGAGTTGGAGATTCCGCCTCTCAAAATAATTTTTGCGTTATTGTCAAAAATTGGCATCTCAACATCTTGCAATAGAACTAGCCTTGCATCTCCAACAATATCACCATCATTTGACAACATGATTCCCTCCGCTCCAAAAAACAGAGGGATGCTGTCCTCCGGGCTGTCAGCACTTTTACTTGGTATGAATATACGTGCAAAGATATCCATTGAACAGTATTCCTTCGTGCTCCGCACCTTTGAAACTGCCAACGTGACGGTGGTGTTACCCATTGTGTGGCGGATTCCCATTGGAAGGTTATTACGAACGCTACCTGGGTCAAGTTTTGTTACAAAATTCCCGTTGTCGGTCACTTTCTGCAAATATGACCTTGCCTGCTCAATAGTGTTTGATGAGGCATATACAGGAATTGCAATAGCCGCCAATATGATTAGTTGTAACAGTCTTTTAGTCATTTCATGCTGCTATTTAATGTCAATTGGAGCCGTATAACCCACAGCTCCTGTATTGAGACGGTATTTAATAAAATACGAATATTCAAGTCCGGGCTTGACATCTCGGTCAAGATATGACCTGTAATCTCCTGCAAGTATTTTAATGACCCTTACACCTGCTGAATCATGCCTGTACACTTCAAAACACTTAAAAGACTCCGTTGTCTTTGGTTTCCAAAGAATCCAGATGCCAATGCCAGGCTCCTTCTGCAGTTTAACAGAAATGTCTGACTTTTTCTGTGTGACAGCCTTGACTGCTACAGGTTGGGATTCTGATGATTTATTGCTACTGCTGTCAATTGCTGCTATTGAGTAGATGTATTTTGTACCAAAATCTGAGTCATTGTCTGTGTATGACAGGCTGTCTTTGGGAATGTCTATGTAAACAGTGTCATTGAGGCTGTCTGTACGTCTCATCCTGTAAGTCTCAACATCATCTGGAGTGGCGCAAACCCACCTTAATGTAACACCGTCTTTTGTTGCATTAAATGATGTGAAGCATGGTGTCATTGGAGGTATGACATCTGGCTTTGACAGTCTCACAACCGCACTCTTATCTGATAGGTTGTACCTTTCATCTATGCCAGCAATGGCGTAACAGACACTGCGGTTAAGCATCTTTATGTTGACAGTATCAACATAAGCTGTATCAGTTACAACTTCACTGTTGACTTGTATTAAGTGTCCGCCATCGATGTCTGACCTGTAAAGGCGGTAGCCCAATATGTCAGCATCTTTGTTGGCGTTCCAGCGCAGACGCACCACACCAGCGGTGTCTATCTCGCCTATCAAGCCTATTGGTACCATTGGAGGCACACTGTCTATAGTCTGGACAAGCACAGGCAGGGATAACTTACGGCTGCCGTCTTTGCCTACTGCGGCTATCTTCAAATAATTTGTAGGTTTTGTTATTGTTTGAACATCAGTTTCAGGTGGGCGATATCATAGAGATCGAGGGATACCGCGGCAGGGTTTTGGAGATCGGTGTGCGCTCCACAAGGCTGCTGGGCTCCGGCAATGCCGTAATCGCCAAACACATCAATGCCTCTTATTTTATAGTGATATGTCTTATGGTTTGCGGCAAGTGAGTCAGGATAGGTGACAAAATCTTTGCCGTCAATATTCATCAGCGGTATGTCTGAAATAGGACTGAACGTTATTCCGTCTTCTGATTTCCGGATTTCAAATGATGTGTATTGTGTCTTAACGTCCTGGACATTCCATGTCAGCATCACAACTCTGTCTGAGAACCGTCCTTTGAAAAATGTAATTTTGGGTAAATTTTGTTGTAAAGAATCATCTATATAGACATAGCCGTATTTTATATCACGGCAGATGACTGTGTCTGCTGGATATATACGGTACAGATAACTGCATCCTTTCTTAACATCGGAGTCTGTCATACCCCACCCTGCCATACACGCCGCCTCATAATCCATCTCTGACGCATACATGGAAGTCAGGAATCGCTGTTCCTGCTCCCTGCTGATATTCACTAATGCCGATATTGAGCCCTGGCTTTGACCGCCTACGCTGAACGAATCTCCATAAAGAGCCTGCGCAATTATGGCCGCATAATTGCTTCTCTTTGAGATTTGTTCCCAGTTATTCAATGGTTCAGCCTTAACATGGCTGTTAAAAATTTGTTTGACTGGTGAATCAACAAGCTGTCCGTTCTCTTTTACGACATACCTTTCCACCATAAAACCGCACTCATTAGTGCGACGCCATGACGAGGCATCACTTGCAGACCAACGAAGTTTCACTCCTACGTCAGAGAATTTACCCTTTACCGCTATATAGACGCTGTCTGACGCGTGAATCTTTAAAAGAGAAAATATTAATATACCTAAAAGTAGAGTAAAATTTTTCTTATACATTTGACTTTATTGTTATAACTTAGCTTCTGAATCTTTCCCCTACACCGCCTTCCAGCTCTCTATGGTGCGGGATTCTGTGGAGAAGTTGACGCCAACCTTCAGGATGCGGCGTTTGTCAGCTGCGTATGGGTCTGCATAGTGCTTGTCTTCAATCTGCTTGAGCGCCTCGTCAGCAGACTTGTCAACCTTATACTCAATTATATAGACAGTGTTTGTAGTCTCAAGAATGGCGTCTGTACGACCTGCCGCAAACGGAACCTCTACCTTCATATTTTGCCCTAAAAGCGTAAGTATCAGATACATTATAGTCTGAAACGCAGGCTCCTTCTTATTCTCATAGTAATATGGTATGGCGGCAATATATGCCTTTATATGTGTGAGTGCTGTATCTATATCATCAGCGTACAGTGCTTGAACCACACTTACAAGCATACTGTTACCCACTGCCACAGGTATGTTTGACACAGTAGGCAGAAAGGCTTTCAAAAAGCCGTTCTTCACCTCTTTGTTTGGGAAACCTAAGGTATAGAGGTTTAGAATTGGATTATATGATTTAATTGTAAGATAGCCACTCTGATAAAGGACAGGTAGCGCAGAACCAGCCACCTCCGGAGAGATGTTGAAATCATCCTCATTCACAACCTTGTTGTCAATATCCTGTAGCTCAGCTTTAAAGTGACGCATCTGCTCAAAAAGGAATGTAGGTGTGCCTGTGGAGTACCAATACTGGCCTATGCGCTTTGTAGCGAAAGCGTTTATCAGACTGAATGGATTAAACATATCTTCTGATTTGAACGAGAAATGATAACCATCATAATTCTCGGTCAGCTTATTTACAGCTTCATCATAACTGCAACCCATGGAATCCGCCATAGACTGAATATCTGGTTTGCATTGCGAGAGAAGTTCACCTTTTGATATTCCGCAGATACCTGAATAATCAGACTCCATGCTAATATCCATCAAATTGTTTATCTCACTAAATATGCTGAGTTGTGAGAACTTGGTTATGAAACCAAAGCGGAGCATTGCGTCACATATCTTGATTGGAGAATAGAAACTACGAAGCATCTCCCTTAGCTCATCAAAGACCTGCTTATTATGCACAACCTTTAATAATGCAGAATCATACTCGTCTATTAGCAGCACCACTTTCTGACCTGTCTCAGCGTATGCTCGTTTTATGATGTTCTCAAGCCTCCTTCCTAATGATATAGAGTCATCCTCTTTGCCATATTGTTTTTCATATACGCCAAGCATGGAATCTATATTATTTCTCACTTCCACAGGATCCATTGACTTTATGGTACTCATGTCGAAACGGAGCACAGGATACTTAACCCACTCTTTTTCAAGAGCATCAAGAGCCAAACCTTTGAACAGTTCTTTCTTAGCTTCAAAATAGCATTGCAGCGTATCTACAAGCAGTGACTTTCCAAAACGGCGCGGACGCCCCAGAAATACATAATTGAACTTATGTGTAATATTATACACAAACCTGGTTTTGTCTACATAAAACAAATCATTTAGCCTTATTTTGTCAAATGTGTATATTCCTACAGGGTACTCCTTAGTCTGATACATAATTGTGATTTTAAGTTTATTGTATTTTGCAAAATTACTAAATAACGAGCGCAAATGCAAATCAGAATTTGAGTTGCATTACCATTCGGCATTTCTCGTCATCTGGTATGCTGTAGTCTATCCAGTGAATGTTGAAGCCACGTTTCTCCATGCCGCGCAGCCATGTCATCTGGCGCTTTGCAAACTGATGTATGGCTATCTCAAGGCCGCTGAACATTTCAGAGTATGAGAGTTCACCAATAACATACTGCGTTACAAACTTATACTCCAAGCCGTAGTATTTAAGGCTATCCGGAGCCACTCCTCTGTCTATCAGTCCTCTGATTTCATCCACCATACCAGCGTCAAGCCTCGCTTTCAGACGCTCAGTTATGCGGCGGCGGCGCGCCTCACGGTCTATGTCAACACCAATGATAAGGCTGTCAATAGGCTCATAATCATTGGCTTTAGCTCCATTTTCTGCATAGTAGGTTTCAATTTCTATGGCACGTATGGCACGCTTAGCGGTATCCACATCGGTGGAGTTATGGAGGGTCTTGAAACCTTTAAGAATCTCCGTGAGTTCTGCAAGGCTCTTGTCTTTAAGGCTCTCACGCAGAGCAGGGTTCTCTGGCACCTCAAGCAGGCGGTATCCCTTTAGTACAGACTCAATGTAAAGTCCTGAGCCTCCGCAGAGTATGGGCTGCACCCCACGGCTCACAATATCGGAGTAGGCATCGTGGAAATCATGCTGATACTCAAATATATTGTACCGTTCGCCTGCATTACGTATGTCTATGAGGTGGTACGGTATGGGCTTGCCATCAACCACATAATCTGCGAGATCCTTGCCCGTGCCTATATCCATGCCACGATACACCTGACGGGAGTCTCCGCTGAGTATCTCCCCGCCTGTTAGATACGCCAAACGGCAAGCAAAGGATGTCTTCCCGCTTGCCGTAGGTCCTATAATGGTTATAAGCTTCATTTAGCGTTTTTTGGCATCTTCTTGGCAACTGTACGTATATGGGTCAGCACCTTGGCGGCACCCTCATCTGTAAGTTTCTTCTGATGAAAGTCATGTCCTAAAGAATCTGGAGTAAATGTAACCACCATGTTATCGTCAATGTGCGCCACGCCACGCTCGCTTAGTTCAAACAACTCAGGATTTGTAAGTTGCAGCACTGTGCAAACATCCCACATACGCTGACCTGTGGCGGTGAAGCACTTTTCATAAACCACTTTTATAGGGTTAAGATTATGTTCTTTGAGGTCTTCAAGCACAAGTTCCCCAGGATAATCAACTGCCTGCCCCACTTCCATTGGGGAGTAGTATATTGGAGTTGTCCAACCATTAATCAGTATGCGAGCATTCTCCTTATCTTGCCTGAAATTATAATCAGGCTCAGGATTTCCTGAATAAAACTCACCTGCCATGATATACAACGCCTTAACTTTTTGAGCCACTAACTCAGGGCCTGAGAGAGGAGAATATTCATCAGCCTCAGATCTAAGCAGATTGGCAAGATTTGTAGCAAAGCCCAACAGACAAATAACCACACTGCTATCCTTTGCCTCAGACAAAATCTTGCGGTACAACTCTGTTGCATCTGGTAACTGAGAGAGTTCTTCAAGCGTGAGTGAGCGGCGCAGGCTGTCACCATCAGCTGTTCTATGGTCAAGCATAACCCTGGAGTAGTCAATAAACACGTGCGGGTCTTTTACAGCACCTGACACAATACCCATAGGAGTGTCCGGACGTCCGTACCAGCAGTTCATCAAATCCATTACGGCATAGTAGTTTATACCTTCTCTATCGGCCATAACAGCCTTTATATCCACGATGCCGTCATCGGCAGCCTTCTCAAGAATATCAAGCGCAAAAAGATCATCTGTAGATGAGCCCCAGTCTCCGTCTATAATCACAGGCACTGGCTCCTGAATCTCTGTTTCAGATGTTTTATTACAAGAAACAACAAATAAGGATATGGCTCCTCCAAGCAAACAAAACAACAATGTTCTTTTCATAACTTTCAACTGTCAACTAACTACTCCACCACCTTTCTGTACTTACCTTCAATTATAAGCATACCAGGGTATATCTCGCCGCCGCCGGTCTTCTTAAAGAATGTGGCGTCAAGGTCTGCCGCATCAGACTGCTCCTCTGCCGCCATGAAGCGGTTATCCCAAATTTTGCCTTTTACAGGCTTCAGGGAGGCAACGTATTTATACTTGGTTTTGTTTGTGTTAGGATCAACTATACGCTGTATAACCTGGAACTTACTCTTCTCTGTTATACCCTCCTTCATGCCCACCTTGGCGGTGTAGCCCTCTATCTTGCCTGCGTCATTCATCTTGACCTCATAGATAGGGGTCTTGAGTTTGAAGTCCTCGTATGCAACCTGCAGAGCGGCTACGTTCTTATCCTGCGAGCGGGTGCAGTTGAGTTTCACAAGGTCACTGCGCTCATATTTGCCTTTAAATGTGGAATTTGAGTCAAACTCATACTCATGTGCCACATACTTAACCTTGAACAGCGATGTATCATTCATAAAGGCGCTCATTTTAGCCTCATCAGGCACCTCTGTGTAGTAGTTATTGTAGAATATGGCTGCCACAGAGTCATTCCACTGTAGCTGGTAGAGGTATGAGTGGTTCATAACCTTAAAGCCAGTGAAGCTGTCTGCAAAGTCACTTGCCGCCTGTGCAAGGTCTGAACCTGTCTTATCCCCTGTAAAGGCATCACCTATAGCACCCAGAATGCCAAGAGCAACCTTGGCAGCTGCGGCACGCTCCTCTGCGGTAACGTAGGTCATATCGTTTATAAGAATGAATGTCTGGCCAAGAAGCTCCTCTCCGGCATCAGAGAGTGTGGCAAGACCACGGGTGGTCAGTTTAGCATTCTGCACGTCAAGAGCAGTGGCGTCATACTGGCCGCGCTCCTTGATAAGCTCCATGTTGAATGTGGCGGTGGCAGGGTCTTCAGATGAAATATTGAACCACTTGGCCACCATATAGAGGCCCACATTGCTCTTGTTAAGGAACTGCTCTATGGCACGTCCGTTCTTCTCTATATTGCTTGCTGTAAGTTTCTTAGTGAAAGAGGCCTTATAGAGCCCTGATTTATCCTTGCCTTGAACATTGTAGAACCACTCGTTTTCAAGTACTTTAAGCCCCATATCGTGGTCATCATACTTGTCTGGCACAGGAATCTTCTCGTATGCTTCACGAATATCCTTGCCAAACTCATCCTCTGGGTGATAAACCATCATTGTGGCAAGGGAACTACGGCGGTATTTCTGAAGCGAGCCGTCTTTTGCATTATCCTGCGCCTGAGCCTGCATAGACAGGGATAATGCACTGAAAATAAATACAATAGTAATAAGTTTCTTCATACGCAAAATTTTCTGCTTATAAAAAAGAATGAGGGTTACTAAGGAGTGACGTAAAGCTCCCTTAGTCTCCCCCATTCATTGTTTTAAGTCTATAGTTATCTCATCCAAGGCATAACAAGTGTGGTTGGTTTCTGTCCGTTACCGTAGGCAACACCAACAGCACGTGAGGCCTCAATACGCTGGCTCTCAAGATCAACACCGTCCTGCCATTTCTTCATCTCAAACTTCCAGTCATCAAGCACCTTGGCCTTAACCTCATTGTAGAGACCTTGAGCCTCTCCGTAGCACTTAGCGTCAGGATAAATCTGAGAGAGGTACTCTCCAGCCTCAGCAGCGCCGCCGCTGTTCTGCTGTGCAGCCCATGCAGCCTTTGCCTTGGCAAGGTTGACATCGCAGAGGTGGTCTATGTACTGCTGATAAACCTCCTTGGTCTTGGCAAGGGCGTCATCATAGCAGTCACAAACCTCTGGAACAGATGAAAGCTCATAAAGGGCGTTCTCATACTGTTTCTGGAATGAGAGGTTCTCTGCCTTCTTTATAATGTTAGGACAGTTTGCATTGTAGTAGTCAATGATCTTCTGCTTACCATCCTGCATAAACTGTGCAATCTCCTTAGAGTTTACGTTTATGGCCTTCACAGCGTTGATGAAGCACTTTGTCTCATTTGTACCTACAGCCTTGGTCTCAATGCTTGTAGAGGCAAACACCTTCTGGTCAAAGTAGTCACACAGGAAGAATGTAACCTGCATGTTCTGTGCTATCTGCATTGGAGGTCCAGGGAGAATGTCCTTGGTTATAGGTGTAAGCTCCAGCGATATGAAGAAACGGCTGAAATCCTCATTTGCTGCAACACCGTTATTGGCGGCTATCTGTTTCAACTTGGTGATAGCGTAGGTTCTGGCACCCTGTGGAAGCGGATCAGGCTGATCCTGAATCAAGATTGAGATAGGAATCAAATCCTTCTTATCCTGAAAGTTCTGAGCTACTGCTGATGCGCCGCATACAAGCAGTGCTATAGCGGAAATTAATAATTTGTTCATAAGATTATTCACATTTTGAGATTCTTCGTTACGCTTACGCTTCACTCAGAATGACGTTAAAATTATTTTTCACCAATAACAAGAACGGCTTTACCTAAGCCCTTGGTCATGACTTTGCTCTCAATTTGATAGTTAGTTTTCAAATATTTTCTAAGCTCCTTAACGTAGGCCTCAGTGTCAAGAGCCTTGCCGTTTGCATTGAAAAGAGGCATACGAACCTGCTCATAGTACATGTAGTTCTCAGAGCCGTCCTCTTTACTGTAACGGTGGTTAACAGTGTTTTGGTTGAGCCACTCATCAATGATGTCACCCAGCTCATCGCCGTTGTATTCTGTCTCAAAATCAATGCCTGAACCGTTGTCAAACACCTTGAAGTCTATAGCCACCTCACGGCCGTTCTCTGCCAGGTCATCAAAGTGCTGCATAAGTGTGGCGGCAAAGTTATCCATGTGAGAAACCACAGCCTCCTGAAGCAGCACAGGAACCTCTGCTGTGAATGAAGGAGTACCTGTACCGGTAGCGTAAGCAATCTGCTTGTTTGTGTAGGCGTCAAGACCTTTCAGAATGAATGTAACAGATTTCTTAGGGCCTACGGTGTTAACCTTCCAGCTCAGGTCAAGGATAATGTCAGCCTTGGCCGTCTTACGTATCTGGTCAAGCGGGCTCTCAGCCAGCGATGCTCCAGATGTCTTGCTGGTGGTCATGTTATCCTCTGCTGTACGGCGCTCAATAGACTTGAGTGTCTGCTCAAGGTCCTTTAGAGGGAAGCCACGCTCCGCCATCATACCATTTATCTGAGTAATTACAAGTGCAAGGTCCATATCTGTCTGGAATGCTCTCTTGTAGTCAGGGATAACTGTTGCAGTACCCTGGTTGTCATAAGTGGTTGTAAAGCCATTTTCATTACACCACACATCACTTGGCTCCACCATAAGGGTAGGTTTCTTAGCTTGTGAGAATGCAAACTGTGCAGCAAGAAGCACAGAAAGTAATGTTATAATTTTTTTCATTTTATAAAAATTTACGGTTTAATAATTCCATCTTCAATAAGTCTCTGCTGGAGTTCGGCACGAAGCACGCGTACTGTGAGTCCGTATTTAATCTGCTCCACGCGACGGTCACGCTTGCGTGTCATGTTACGGGTGTCCTCCATTGAAATGTACTTCTTGTACTCTCCGCCATCTTTGAAGAATGTGTTGAAGTAGTACTGATACTTCTCCTCTGCATTAACTTCATTTATAAGAGGCTTCTTGTTGCAGCCGCCTACCCCGCTTTGAATTCCTTTGAATATCACGTAGTAAACAGCATCCTTTTTGCACTGCTCACGAGCATCGTTGCGGTTACGTCCTGTAGCCCAAACTCTGAGGGTCTGTGAGCCATCACGCTCTACTCCCAGACACTCAGTCTCTGTATTGTAGTAAGCGTTTGTAGAATTGCTTGCCGCATTAGCGCATAAGGCAGAGGCAAGAACTGCAATGGCTAAAATAATTTTTTTCATATTGATTTAATTTTTTGATTAAAACTCGTATGCAATCTTTCCGCAAAGGAAGTTTGTGAAACGTGCGCCGAGAACAGGAGTGTAATTATCCGTACCTCTTGCATCTGTATTCTGCTTGAGTCCGTAGCGAGGCAGCACCTGTCCCATATAAGTGAAACCTATAAGAAGGTTATGACGCTCTGTACCAATTTTTATACCTATTGTAGGCGCAAAGAATATACCGTCACCTAACTTGCTAACTGCTTTTGACGTGTCATATTCTGAGTAACGAGTACCGTCTCTATCCTCGTATGACTCGGCTTCTGTACCCGCAAGATAGTTGCCACTGAATGTGTAGCCAAAGTCAAATGCCCAGTAAGGCACAACCTGACGGGTGTCATCATTAATAAAGTTTCCACGGATGTCAACAAATAGAGGCACTGACCAAGGAGTTCCACTATATGTCTTGCCCTTGTACTGAGGGGCAGGAGCATCCTTAGGTATAATCATCTTAGGCTCGTAAATCTTATCCTCCAGCATATACTTGTCCTCATGATAGAATGACTTGTCTGTGGTCAGATAATAACGGAAGCCCACACCTACACCAATTCTGATCCACTGGTTGAAGCGGTAACCGTTTATAAATGAGAAACCTATATTGTAAAGGTTTGGATTGTAGTTTGCGTCTACAGAACCACCGCCCATAACTTCAACAGCGCACCACCAGCCGTTTGGCTTAGCGTCATAATCCACATATTTGGCACGCTTTGGAGTAGCTGGAGAAGCGGCTAAAGACTCGCCTTTGTCAATCTTGCGTATCTCAATTTTCTTATACTCAAGTGTAGCGCCAGACTTGGTCTGCACCGTTACGTTTGTTCCGTCATCTGCTGTCACGGTACCCTTGATAACGCTACCGTTATTAAGGTAAACCACATCCTCAGCAAATGCAGCTCCTGCAAACATCATTGCAGAGAGCAAGATAGTAAAAAGTCTCTTCATAAATATTTAAGTATTAAAGTTAGAACAGGCTATTCAGTCCTTTAATAACACCTGCCTGCTCAAGGGCCTTGCGGAGGTTGTCTTTCTGAACACTTACAACAACACCAACCTTGTACTCCTTACCAACTTTTACGGTCTCAGGCACCCCAGATTGAGAGCCATATCTCTGATATTCACCACCATCAGCAAAGAAACGGTCAAAATAATCAGCCTTATCAAACTCAATTGACGGGTTGTTTGCAAGAGGACGCTGTGAAGCACATCCGTTACCGCCAGGTATACCCTTGAAAATAACTCCGTGAACAGCATTCTTAACCGCCTGGTTTTGAGCTGTTGCCTGTTTTTTGGAATAGCTCCAAACCTTTACCACGTATGTACCTGCTGTTCCAGTACCAGCGCACTCAATTTCATAACGCCACTGTTTTGTGTCTTTGTTTGCTTTTGACTTAGAGCCGGCAAAGCATGCTGTAGATGCAAAAACTACAGCAAAAAGAAGAATTAACTTTTTCATATTCAACAATTTTTAATGTTTTTACAATACTATGAGTGAGCAAAGATAACGAATGAAAACGTTTTTTCAAAATATATCGTTGTAAATTTATCCACATCTATATGAAAGACCATTCCATACTGCATTGGTTTAAAACAAAAACCGCTGAAACAAATAGTTCAGCGGTCTTTGGATTCTAAATTCTAAAGATATTATTCGTCAAGCAAAATCTTAAGAATATCAACAGCAGCCTTTGAAACGCTGGTTCCAGGGCCAAAGATAGCTGCAACACCAGCCTTGTAGAGGAAGTCATAGTCCTGAGCAGGTATTACACCGCCGGCGATAACCAGGATATCCTCACGACCAAGCTTCTTGAGCTCCTCTATAACCTGAGGGATGAGTGTCTTGTGACCTGCTGCAAGTGATGACACGCCAAGTACGTGAACATCATTCTCAACAGCCTGCTTTGCGCTCTCGGCAGGAGTCTGGAACAGAGGTCCCATATCCACGTC
>ONBO01000064.1 GCA_900316125.1 uncultured Bacteroidales bacterium
GTGAGATATGGCTATGTGAATTTTGATGATGATAGGCTGGCCACAATCGGTGTGTCCGAACTTGATGCCGTGCTGCACTGCGCATACCAGGTGTACGGAGCGGACATTAAGTACATCTTCTTTGACGAGATACAGAATGTTGACGGCTGGCACATCTTTGTGAACCGTCTGTTAAGGCAGGGGATGCACGTCGTGCTCACAGGCAGCAACGCCAAGCTTCTGAGCGGTGAACTTGCCACTCACCTCACGGGAAGGTACAATGAGATAAAGCTGTATCCTTTCTCATTCTCAGAATTTCTCAACCTGCACAATGTTCATCTAACAAGCGGTGCTGCAGGCGTTCTTACCACAAGGGAATCGGCAAATGTAAGGCAGCTGCTTCTGGAGTATCTGAACAACGGCGGTCTGCCGGAACTGTACTCCATCAACAACGAGAGCAACAAAAGAACCTACGTTGAAAGTCTGATTGAGACTGTTATAAGCAAGGATATAGCCAAGCGCTTCAAGATAAGGAACGCTGACGGATTACGCAGGATAGCGCACTATCTGATGAACAATGTTTGTCAGGAGGTAAACTATAAAAGTCTTGCGGAAGTTGCGGTTCTGAACAGCAATATGACCGCACAGAAGTACACATCATACCTGTCACAGGCATATCTCATACATAAGGTGCAGAAATTCTCCTACAAGAGTATGGAGCGTATATGCCAGGAGAAAGCCTACTTAATAGACACCGGCTTCATAGCAAACAGGGATAACACACTCATAGGAGAAAATGTGGGATGGAAGCTCGAGAACATGGTTCTTGTGGAACTTCTCCGCCGTCACAAGTCTGAGGCGGAGGATATATATTACTACAAGCCAACTGCCAGAAGCAGGGAGGTGGATTTTGTGATATGCCGACAAAGCGTGGTGCAGCAGCTTGTTCAGGTGTCTCTGTACATATCAAATGAGAAAACGCTTAAACGAGAGACAGATGCGCTGGTGGCCGCTGCAGAAAAGCTGAATTGTGATAATCTTACAATACTGACACTTGACAATAGCACGGAGATAAAATCAGCCGGAAGGACTATACACGTCACAAACGTTATTGAGTGGTTAATGTAAAACACTTGTTACGATGTCACTGTTTGGAGTCTAATATAAAAAAATCACACAAAAAAATTGTTTTTTATAACATTATGTTATACATTTGCAATCAAATGTATAACTCTATGGAAACGGTATTACATACACCTAAAGTTGCCACAGCATTCAGATTAAACTCTGAACTCATAAAAAGGCTAAAGAATTTGGCAAGAAAAGACAACAGAAGTCTTAACAATTATGAGCAGCCAAACAAAACCACAATCGCAGCTTTCGAGGAAGCCGCAAGTGGGAAGGATTTAGAAACTTTTGACATGGAAGCATTCAACGAGTATGTTAAATCAATGAAATAAGGTTTTTATGTGGACACTCAAGCAGACGACGCAGTTCAAGAAAGACCTTAAGCGTTATCAGAACAACAAATCCAAACTCCAATCACTGCAAGATGTGCTTCAGCAACTGCAGACGAATGGGGTCGTCGATGAGTCCCATTATCCTCATCCTTTAAAGGGAAACTATATTGGTTCTATGGAATGTCATGTTGAAGGTGATTTTCTCCTAATCTGGGTAGATGACGCAAATCAAATTATAAAACTAATCAGACTCGGTTCCCATTCAGAACTGTTCTAATTTTATCGCCCAATCATTTGTCCGTCTGAGAAAGTCTTTATACGTTTGCGGATATTTGCATTCCCTGTTAAGAGTGCTGAGATAATGACATTAGTGTCTATTACTGCTTTATACGTCATTTGCCTTCCCTGCTTAAACGAATTTCTTCATTGATTTCCTCCAATGTCATATCGGACAAACCATTCCTTTTTGAAGAATCCCTCATTTTGAGTATCGCCTGTTTGCCTTTGTCAATAATATTCTGACGTAAAATTCTTTGCATAGTTATACAATCTTTGATTTTGTTGTGATGTCTCAAACTAAATGCACCAAAATTACATAAATAAAATGTTATTACACATATGGTGCTCGCAAATTTAACGAATACAAATTAATCTGCCATTAAGATACAATCCGATAAAGTACATATTATACTTATACTGAGTAATATGCAAAAATTGCATATTACAATTTTCATCTACTACCATAACGCTCGGTGCGTTTTCTTGTCCCAAGCTGTCCCAAGTTCTGTCCCAAGTTCAAGATACTGAGCTTGTTAAATTTTAAAATTGTCCTAAAAGTGCAAAAATTAAACTTTTAGTTCAAAAATTAAACTAAAAGTACAATTTTGTAATAATTTTACTAACTTTGTGTTTATTGGGAACACATACAAATGTACATGTATAGTGACCATCAAGCCATGAAAAAGAGTACTCTAATATTATGTGGAATCACCTGCTTTGTCTTGGGGTTGGGTATAATTCTTTACACTTATCTTCAGGAAGAGACAACACCGAATGTAGAGGACTACCCTATTCTTACATTTGAGGCAGAAGAGGATTATATACTTGATGCTGATAGCACCGTTGTATCTTTTGTTGTAAGTGACAGCACTGCATTAGCAACCGTGGAGATAACAACGAAGGTGAGCATTATCAGAATCAGCAGGTTATAGTGCTACCTAAAGGAAAATACTTAAAGAGAGTTGGTCAATACAGCTACATAAGTAATAGCAACATTGTAAGCGTAGTCAGTATTGTACAGATTCAATAAACTGGAGCCAAAAATGTTACTTTTTGATAAGATAATAATTATGAAGTCCATAGAGGTAATAAAAGCGGAATACATTACAGACTACAAAATTCATTTGTGGTTCAATAATAATGTAGATAAGATTGTTGACTTGTACAGCTCTCTTAAAGGTGTTGTGTTTGAGCCGTTGAAAAATGTTGAAAATTTCAAGAAGTTCAAGATAAAATACAACACTATTGAATGGGACAATGGTGCTGATTTCGCCCCTGAGTACCTATATGGATTAGAGTAAGCATCAAATTTGCCCTAATGCACCCCCTGCAACACTTAACATCATTCGTCGGAATTTCTGTTAATTTGCCATCATTATTCGTTAGAATTTTTGTAAGGTTACAAATGACAACAGGAGTTCTCGTAAATACATTTTTTACGTGATCTCTACGAGACGTTTACGAGAACTCAATACATACCACACTGTAAATCAGCATAGTGTCATCATCACATTTACGTATCTTTACGTGAAATTTACGAGAACTACCTAACTTCGCAGACCCGACAAGTACCCGACAAGTACCCGACAAGCACCCCACAAGTGTTATCGGCAACTTAAAATGCAGTAAATTTGGTAATAAGAGTACAGTATTTCAAGAAGACAAGTATCTGTCACTTTGGTAACAATGTTACAGTATTTTCGGTAACAATACTACAGTGCTGCAAAGGTACTTTTTTTAATCAACATTATTCTCTTTGAAGATAGTTTTTCTATTCTTCATCCTGTAACTTTTCCCAGATAACTGTATTAACTCACATTTGTATAGCAACCTGTCAAGTAAGGCTGTTGCAAGGACTTCATCGTTTAGCGATTGAGCCCATTCCACTGGGCTCCTGTTTGTCGTTATGATGAACGAGGTTGACTCATAGACGGCGTTTATAAATGCAAAGAGAAGGTTGCCGTCCTCTCGTCCTACTGCTATGTTCATCAGATCGTCAATCGCTATGATTTGTCCAGCGCACAGATTCTTATATTCCTTGCGAGTATTTGCAGTCAGGTCTTTTGTCTTGAGTACTGTAAGTATTTCGTCCATACTCCTAAAATAGACCTTATAACCGCATTCTATCGCATCTGCACATAGGCCTGCTGCTATATACGTCTTGCCCACGCCACAAGGGCCTGCAAGCATAAGATTAAAACCTTCCTCCACCCAATGAAGCTCCCTCAGCTGTCTGAGTTGGGTGGCATTCAGCCCGTTTGACAGACTATAGTCATACATGTCCAGATCATGAGCCATAGGGAGCCTCGCTACCTTATAGCGCATAGCACGCTGCCTTTCCTCACGGCATTTAACCTCTGCATCCAGTACACTAATCAGGAAGTCGTCATAGCTTGGTGAGGTGCGCTGCGCTTCAAGCAGCACATCGTAGGCTCCTGTTGTAAGGCACGACAGACGAAGACGCTTTGCGCTGCTTCGTATCACCGACACTTTGTCATCTATCCTATCCATATATGCTCATATTCATCTATTGACGACTTGCCTGGTTCAACCTTGGATAATAGATTGGCTGATTCATCGCCAAGCGGCTTTATCTCAGGTTTTATGTCAGCTGTTTCATCTCTCTTGGCAATTGTGATAAAAGACTTGAACTCATTGGCGCTGTAGAGCCTGTTACGCAGGCAGAACTCCAATGCTGCATCCGCCGATTCCTTGCCGTATTTCAAAGATAGCTCTTGTATGGTTGCTAGTTGGTCACGCATATACCTAGGATACCTAGACCTTATTTCAGCTATAAACACCGACGCCATCTCTCTGTCTTGGAAGATTTCCATGACACACTCTGTAAGTCTTGATATGCTAGTGGACACATTACGGTAATGGTTCCTGTTTATCACCACATTGCCACTTCCTGCAGGTATGAGGTGCTGGGCGATGACTGTTCCGTCCATGGATGTAATGACCAGATTTGCACCCTGCTCCTTAACAATAACCCTGCTGGAGTTGTCTTTGTATGTTCCTAATGGCACAGAGTACGCATTGCCACGGTATTTGATGCTGTTGGTCTTTAACACTTTGTGCCCTTCCTCCACGTTATGTGTTCCTATTCGCATATACGGAAGAAGCTCCTTGCACTCATCTGTTGACCACACTTCGTATGGCACCCTACATATTGTGCCGTGCTCCATCATATTTCCCGTGCGGTTAAGCCACTGTACCGCCTCTGTATTAAGGTTCTCCAGACTGCTGTACTGTCTGTTCAGAAGGAAGTTCTGCTTAACGTATTTCACGCAGTTCTCCACTTTCCCCTTTGATTCTGGATCTGCCGGACGGCAGAATACAGCCGTGAACGGTCTGCTCTTTACATAACTTGAGAACAAATCGGTCATTTTATAGTCACCGATGTTTTCGTCATATAGAAATACTGCATCCTGATCGTACACTATATGTTTTGGTATGCCGTGGAAAAACTCAAAGGCTCTCTCGTGCGCCTCTATTGCCGATGCGCTGGTGAACGGCACGTCTTGAAACCAAATGAACTTGTACCGGCTATGACACAAAAGCATTGCCATGAAGTGCACGGTCTGCAGGGTTCCGTTCCCACATCTGAGTTTCTTGTGCCCAAAATCCACTTGCGCGTATTCGCCTGGTGGTGTAAGCGGCAAGGCTCTGTATTGCCTGTTAGGCTCACTGACTTTGGGAAGATTGTAGTCCGAACGCAACTTCATCACGTAATTGTAAACCGTCTTGGGTGACACTTTCGGGAAGTCCGGATAATGCTCCTTCAGCCAGTCATGCATCTGTGCCGCAGGCGTGTCTGGATACTTGGTAAGCCTTTCAACTATGAAACTCTTGTACAGAGCAAGCAGATGTGGCTTGTTCACAACTTTGTTAGAGAACGTCTCAAACTCGTCTCGCGTCATCTCAAGATACTTCTTAACTGTCCTGAAGTTGACGCCAAGATGGTCTGCAATCCACTGGATTGATTTGTGCTCCTCGTTACGGAGACTTTGGATCTTGTCATACATAATGATTCGACAAACAATTTTGTAGTCCTTGGCATTCATAATTTCCCTTTGCATTAAAATTACGAAGCTAAGGTCGGGTTTTTATTTAAAA
>ONBO01000024.1 GCA_900316125.1 uncultured Bacteroidales bacterium
TGAGGCTGATGTAAATGAAGCATTGCAAAAATATGCTCCGCTTGAGATAGTGGAAAAGGTTCTTATGGAGGGCATTACCACTGTGGGCAAGCTATTTGGCGAGGGCAAGATGTTTCTTCCTCAGGTGGTTAAGAGCGCATCTGTGATGAAAAAGGCTGTAAGTTACATACTGCCGCATATCCCGCAGGGTAGTTCGTCCGCATTAAAAAAGAATATTGTGCTTGCCACCGTTAAAGGTGACGTTCATGACATAGGAAAGAATATTGTGGGTGTGGTACTTACATGTAACGGCTTCAATGTGATAGATTTGGGGGTTATGGTGCCTGCTGAGACTATTGTGGACGAGGCTGTGAAGGCTGGTGCTGTGGCTATATGCGTGAGCGGACTTATAACTCCGTCACTGGCTCAGATGGTGCATGTGGCGGAAGAATTACAAAACCGCGGGCTTGACATACCTCTGGTTGTGGGAGGCGCCACCACATCTGAGACACATACTGCCATGTTTATTGACACTATGTACAGCGGTATAGTGGTTCATTCCACCGATGCAAGCCGTAATGTGCAGATTCTTAGCAATATACTTCAAAACACAGATTATAAGGATTATATAAAACACCACTATAGTGAGGTGCGTGAGGCAGTTAAGAGCCATAAACATCTTGAAGCGGATAAATCAGTACACATTGATTGGAAAACAGAGAGGTTGTACGAGCCTTCGTTTACAGGTGTCAAGGTTGTAGATGATATTGATTTTGAGGCTGTAGTGGAGCTTGTGAACTGGAAGGCTTACGCTGCTGTCTGGAAGGTGCCAGCTGACAAGGCTGACGAACTTTTTGACAGCGCCAAAGAGATGCTGCGTGTCAGGGGCTCTGAATTTAAGGTGGGTGCGGTTGTAGGGTTGTTCCCTGCACGCCAGAGTAACGGGGTGGTGGTGGTTAACACTTGTGACTGCCCTTGCTGCGGAGTTGAGACTTTTGGTTTTGAGCGCAGGGACGGTGTGAGCCTTAGTGACTTTATATCGCCTGACGGTGACTATATAGGAATGTTTGCCGCCACTGTAAATGTGCAGTCTTTGATAGAAAAGTTTAAATCAGAAGGCGCCGATGTGGAGGCTATGACCGCCCAGCTTCTTGCTGACCGTATGGTAGAGGCCACATCTGAGTGGCTTTTCAGGCGTATGAAACATGAGTGGTGGGGCTTTAAGAACGGCATACGCCCTGCAGTGGGCTATAGCTGCCTGCCTGAGCATGCCATGAAACGCCGTATTTTCAAAATACTTAATGTTACTGCAAATATAGGGGCTACTCTCACTGAAACTGATATGATGCAACCTGTTTCGTCTGTATGTGGGTTCTATTTTGCAAATGATAAAGCTAAATATTTTTAACCATGAATATAGCAGAAAAACTAAGAAACGCTAAAAGCCCGCTCTTTACATTTGAGCTGTTGCCGCCACTGAAGGGTAGGGGAATTGACGCCATATACAAGGCAATTGATAATTTGCTTGATTTTAATCCAAGTTATATAAACATTACCAGCCATGCGGCTGACACTGTGTATAAGACCAAAGCTGACGGAACTATTGAACGCAAGATTGTGCGTAAGCGTCCGTCATCTGTGGCTACGGCTGCCGCCATTCACTTCAAGTACGGTATTGATGTGGTGCCTCATATTATATGCAGCGGCTTGAACCGTGAAGAGACTGAGAATCTGCTGATAGACCTTGATTTTCTTGATATAGACAATCTGTTTGTGCTGCGTGGTGACCCACAGAAGGGTTCTCGTGTGTTTATGCCAAAGGAGGACGGTCATAGCCACACCACAGACCTCATGGTCCAGATTAATGACATGAACCGTGGTATCTATCTTGATGAGTCATTGAAGAATACAAAACCTACACACTTTTCAATGGGTGTGGCCTGCTATCCTGAGAAACATCTGGAGGCTCAGAATATGGAGACTGACGTCTTCTATCTGAAGGAGAAGGTGCGTCTTGGTGCTGAGTATGCGGTTACTCAAATGTTTTTTGACAATAAGAAATACTTTGATTTTGTGGAGTTGTGCCGTAAGAATGACATAAACATTCCTATTGTTCCAGGAATCAAACCTATATCCACATTAAATGATATCAACCTTCTGCCACAGACATTTAATATAGACCTGCCGCAAGACCTTGTAAATAGTATAAGGGCGTGCAAGTCAAATGCTGAGGCAAGAGAGGCGGGAGTGGAGTGGACTATTGCCCAGGCCAAGGAGCTGAAGGCGTACGGTGTCCCGAGTCTGCACTTCTACACTCTTGGCGAGAGCGACAATATCCGTAAGATTTGCGAGGCGGTGTATTAAGGTTTATTTCTTATAAACCTTAAACGCCTGCTCCTCATTCTCAAATTGTACTACAAGCAGATACCAGCCTGTAGGGCGTGATGTCATATCCACTACAAGGTTGTCATCTGCATTGAGGTAGAACATTGTGCCGTTCATACCTACTAAGTATGCGTTTTTAATGCTCTCCTCTGTATCAATTTTTATAAAGTCTGAAGTTACAGTAGGGTAAACTGAGCACTGAACTGTGGGGGTCTGCACCTCCTCCACATCGGTGGAGAAGTCATACGTAGTTGGCACGTCAGGTAATGTGAACTTTGACGCTGTGTACACCTTTATCTCGCCTGGTTGCAATGTTACTGAACTTCCTCCGTTTATGGTGTTGCCACCGCCTGCAAGGTAGTCATACCAGTTATTCCCAGTTGGAAGTGTGGTTTGCTGCGCTCCTGTGTACTGCGTACCGCCTGATACATTGAAATTACCTACTATATAAACTCTGTTATTCCCGCTGCCCCATGTTATGCTACGTACTGCCTTGCCGCCTGTAATATCAGATGCTGTTGGGTTGCCGGCAAATACAGATGGCAGTATGCGTGTGCGTAGTTGCATGATTTGCCCAAGTTTATGGTAGGCGTTCATTCTATCTGCATTCTTATACCATCCTTTGCTTTCTGGTATTGGCTTGTCATCGGTGTCTTTGCAGCCTGTTGAACCCTTCTCTTTTGTGTCTCCGTACGTGCCTGTTCCATCTGTACAGAATGAGTAGTCATATCCAAGCTCTGCAAAGTTGTAGAACATCTGCGGGCCGTTAAGCATGGTGTTAAACGCTACATTAAGTGGAACGCGTGCAAGACGGTCCTGCTCGGAGGTCTTTACTGTGCCGTTGCCGTACATACGTGCCTTCCAGAAATCTCTCATCTCATCATGGCTCTCGCAGTATGAAACGTATCCGTCATTATTGGCGTCAGAGAATGAGTCTCCGTCTTTAAGCCACCCCATGGCAGTCTGCATGTAGGCGTTGGTGACGTTCTGCCAACACATCATGCCTCTGCTAACGTATTGTGAACGGTCACTAAAATCCCAATGCTCAAGAATGAAGTAAGCGTTTTGATTTGCAGCTTTTACTGCATCATAGTAGCTGCTTATGATGCTAAGTCTGTTATTACATGAAGGTCCGCATATTCCATGTGACATGTCCATTCTGAATCCGTCAACCTTATACTCATTTATCCAGAATTGTAACATGCGCTTAAAGTATTTCTGGGTGGCCTCGTATCCATGGTTCCAGTCTTCAAACACAGAGTCATCATGTGGCGCTACTTTGTTGAACCATGGGTTCTCAGATATTGCGTACATCTTTCTCTGTGGGTTGAGGCCTGTGGCATGGTTGATAACCATATCTATTATTACGGCGATGCCACGTTTATGGCATTCGTCAATAAGCTCTTTGAGGTCATTCTCTGTGCCGTAAGCCTTGTCAGGTGCAAAGTATAGGGTAGGGTTGTAGCCCCAGCTCAGATTCCCTTCAAACTCGCTTATTGGCATAAGCTCAAGGGCGTTGATACCAAGGTTCTGCAGGTAGTCAAGCCTTTTGGTCACTGACTTATAGCTACGCTCAGGGGCGAACATACGCAGCCACATCTCATAGATTATAAGGTTGTTCTTGTCTGGCTTTACAAAGTTTGTGGTGGCTGTGCTCCAGTTGTATTTTGACTTGCCTGGCTGCAAAATGGTTACATATCCTTTATCAGCCTTGCCTGGATATGCCGGCAGTGTCTTGTCAAATGTGGCGGGCTCATATTGGTCATCAGGGTGGAGTACTTTTTCTGAATATGGGTCTGCTATCTTCACCATTGAGCCGTCTGCTTTGTTTATAAGGTACTGGAAGCAGTATTCCTGGCCTGGTGTGAGGCCTGAAATTTCAACCCAGAAATAGTTCCCATCGCGGTAGCATTTGTACTCATCAGACATTGCCCAATTGTTGAAGTCACCAAGTACGTAGACGTTTTTAGGTGTCACGCCGTTCTTGTTTACGGCATAGAGGCTTAATGTAACCTTTGAAGGGTCTGTGCTGTTGTAGTAGATTCCTTCATCTATGCCAGACGGACGTGCTCTTTGCGTAGACTCGCCGCCGCCAGAGCCTGCACCTACAGGAATGAACATGTCATCACTTTGTTTTGTGCCAGCCTCGTTCCTGAATACAAAGTTAAGAGAGGTTATCTTTTTTGTGCCTACGCAGCTGTAGAATGTGTATATGTTGTCAATGGTGTAGATCCAATTGCTGCCTGATTTTGTTAGCTTGTACTTGTCTGTGTTTGTCTTCCATGCGGGAGCGCACTGCCAGTCAGCGTCAACATCTGTGTATACTCCTGTGTGCGCATAGCATGTAGTCTGCGACGCCATGTCTGTGCCGGATGGGTCAAATGTTACTGTAACTGTTCCTGTGTACCCCTCATTAATTGGGTTAGGACTCCATGTGATTCCCCCTGCAAATGACAAAGCTGCGGTTGACAGCGCAACCACAGAAGCGATGATTTTTTTCATATGTTTGACTTTTTAGTTGACAGTATCTGCGATGCTTAGAGCATACTCGCTGAGCTTAGGGTCTCTGGCTCCCATGACGAGTATAACACAGTCTGTATCAGGTGTTTGCTCTGCTATGGCTTTGAGGCAGTTATCCTTGCTTCCTGCAAATATAGCATTTTTTCCTGATTTTTCTATGGCTGAGCTTACAATTTCCGGTGAAATGTCCTTGTTAACCGTACCTCCGGCGTAGTAGACGTCTCCTATTACAAATAGGTCATTCGGGCGCAGTGTGTCAGCCACCATCTCAGCAAGCTCCTTGTGCATAAAGCGTAGAGGTCCGAATCCGTGTGGCTGGAAATAGGCTATTACTTTAGAGCAGATGCTCTGGCATGCCTTTATTGCTGAAGCCACTTCAGATGGGTTGTGGGCAAAGTCATCCACCACATACAGGTGGCGCTTCTGATCCGCCCATGTGAGTGACGCACGACGGTAAATGCCGCTAAAATCCTCAATAGCTCGTACAGCATCTTCAAGTTTCACACCCGTCTGTACAGCTGCCGCTATGGCTGCAAGGGCGTTCTCCATATTGTGACGGCCAATGGCGTTAAGTGAGCAGTCAATACCGTTTACCTTGAAACTGATTTTGAAGCCGTCCTGGCAGAAGTCACTGCCTTTCACGCCTGGGTTGCCCTCTGTGCCAAAGTTGAAACTCTCACACTGGCTAAGGCTCATGGTGATAGGGTAGTTGCTGTTTACAATAAACGCTTTTTTTGTGTGTGCCTTAAATGTGGAGAATAGTTCCATCAGCTCACCCTCTTCCTTGTGGTCACGCTCCACATTAAGGAGCAGCGCTATCTCAGGATTGTAGTTCACTATGCTGCCGTCAGATTCATCTGACTCTATAACAAGCCATTCCCCTGTGCCGTTATAGGCATTGCCAATAAGGCCCTGTTTCTGTAGAGTGGAGAGGCCTGCGCCTGTAATTAGAGAAGGCTCCTTGCCGCACTTCTGCAGTATGTGGAAAATCATGGCTGTGGTTGTTGACTTCCCCGATGTTCCTCCGACTGCAATTGTCTTTACGGCGTCTGATATTTGAGCCAGTATCTTTGAGCGTTTGATTACCGGAATATTCAGGCTTAGCGCCTTCTGGTACTCCACATTGCTCTCTTCTATGGCGGTGGAGACTATCACCGCATCTGTATCTGCGGTTATGCCGCTGCCATCTTGAAAAAAACACTCAATGCCAGCACGCTCAAGCTGCTGCTGTGTCTCACTCTTATCTGTTTTGCTAAAAAGGCGGTCTGAGCCTGAAACGCTCTCTCCTTTACCGCTGAGGTACTGGGCTATGGCACTCATGCCGGTTCCCGCTACTCCTACAAAGAAATATTTCATAATATTAATGCATTATTTTATACACCAGTTCCTGCAAAAGTCCGTATGAGTTTGCTGATGAGGGGCAGTTCACTCCCTTGCTCATGGTGTCATACTGGCGAAGCAGTCCTATGGCGTTAAAGACCTGACGCTTGTTATATCTGGCTGCAGCGGCCTTATAGTTTCTTACTGCAAATGGCTGCACTCGTAGGGTGGAGGCGGCATCGCTGTCTGATGAGCCTGCCGGCATGTATAGATAGATTAGCAGGTTTGCGTATGACGTAAACAGACTTGCTATTATTCTCTGTATAGGCTCCGTGGTGTGGCCTATTATAAGATTCGCCTTGCGCACATCTTTTTGGAACATTGCGTTTATAAGCTCAAATGATGTGTAGTCCTTTGATATACCCACCACCTTCTCTATGGCATCTGAGTCAATGCGCCTATGGCCTGTTGGCAGCATTAGGCTGAACTGCCGCATAATGCTCTCTATCTGTGTGAGGTCTGAGCCCACATGCTCAATAAGCAGGTTTACAGCCTTATCATCTATATCAAGCCCCTCTCTGTCTGCCATCTGTGTCACTATAGGTGGTAATTGGTATTCACGTATCTTCTCCGATGTGAAGACCACTCCTAATTTCTCAGCCTTGGAGAGCCACTCTTTGTTCTCCTTTTTGCGTGAGTCAATAACACCATTCTTATATGTGACTACTATGATAGTACTGCTTACTGGGTGCTCCAGATATTTGCCTATAAGGGAGAGTTTGTTCTTGTTGGCAAGCATCTGCGCCTCCTTTAGGAATATGACTCTGTACGGAGCCATGACAGGGTACTGGCGTGCGTCTGTGAGAATGTTCTCCATGACTGCGTCCTTGCCGAATATCACGGTCTCATTCATTACTTTCTCATCATCTGTGAGAATGGAGGCTTCAAGCAGTTCAGTGAGCTTGTCAATGTAGTATGACTCCGTGCCCATGAAGATGTATATGGGCATGAACTGTTTTATGCTTATCTGCTTTACTATGTCAGAGTAGGTTGCAGCCATTATTTTTTGTTCAGATACCTCTCAAGCCTTGGATTCTTGTAAACGTGTTTCCTGTTTGCAGGCTTTATGAAGAGGTACATCTGAATGGTGGCTGCCAAGAAGTAGAATATGGCCAGCGCCCATAGTGAGTAGTACTCTCTTGCAGTACCCTCTATGGTGGCACCCATTGAGTTAATATGGATGTAACCGTGTATACCCCATGTTGACGGGAACAGATATGAAAGGTACAGCCATGCTTTTGGAATTGAAGCCTGAGGCCACGACACACCTGATATGAACAGGAATATCAGTGAGGATGACAGCAGGACTACCATGCCAGTCTCCCTGTTGTGCATAAAGCCTGCCACAAAGATTGAGAAGAATGATGTGGCGAGTAGGAAAGGTATGGTGAACTTCATTATTTCAATCATACTGCCTAAGTGTGGCAGTGAGAATATCCTTGGAATAAGTACTAGGTCTATTGCAGAGAGGCCTATGTATATGGTGGTGAACGCCAATGACATTCCAAGGCATATAAGCACGGCGTGTGACCAGTGATGCGCATTGCCTGTGAACACACGGCGCTTCTCCTCATAGTAGGTGCCTAAAAGCATACAGGTTCCAAACAGCAGAGTCTGGTGCAAAATGAGCACAAGCACTGCAGGGATAAGGAATGTGCCGTAACCGTCAGTCTCATTATAGAGTTTCACCTCATCATATTGGAGCTCCTGTACAAGAGACCATGCAATCTCATCTCCTATGCCCATCCTTACATAGCGGTCTATCTGGATGTCATGCATCTCCTCAAGCATTATCATGTTGGCTGCCATGAACACGGCTTTCATATAGAGGAAGCTGGTCATGTCAAGATAGAGGGATATATGCGCCACGTCTCGGGCGGTCTCTATGCAGGCTTCATATTCTGTAGGGAAGTATATTATACCGTGAACCTTCTGGGATCTGAGCAGACGCTCCGCCTCTAACATGGAGGTGCAGCGGTATTCTATCTTTACATCATGTGATGCGTCAAGTTTGCGTAGGAACCTTGTGCTTGCAGGGCTGCCTGAATGATCAACTACGGCAATGGGCACCTCAGTGAGTGCATTGTTATAGTAGAGTGCGTTGTATAGTAATGGGTATGCCAGACCTGCCACCACAAATATGACAAGTACGCCTGAATCATGGAAGATTGCGTATATGGTGTCAGTAAAGACCTGCCATGCAAAACTGATTGCATTAGTTATATCAGACCATATTTGTTTAAGCAGATTCATTACTTGGTGGCGTAGTTAAGGTGAATGGCGGCGTAGTTAAGCCTCCTTGAAATAAGGTGAGGACCTATAAAGAATGCCACTAGGGCGGCTATAGGAATTAAAGTATTAATTAGCGGACCGCCAAGCAGGGCCTCGTTTACATATACGGAATAGTAGTGGTGCAGCGGGAATAGCCATGTGAGAGACCTGAAAGGAGGTAGCATGGCCATAGCAGGGAATGTGAACCCTGACATTGTGAATCCCAACATTCCGTATAGCGCACCCACACTGAGAGCCGTACGGAGTACAGGCACTGCGCCTATTATCAAGACTCCCACAGCCTGCATCACGGTTACAAAAAGCAGAACCGTGAATGAGAGCAGAAAATATGAGCCTTTGACAGGGAAGTGCATTATCTGGAACATAACAATGTTAACGCACACACCCAATATTACGTACAGAATGGTGTATGGTAGTGTCTTGCCAAGTATGGCGGATGTCATACTTCCTCCGGCAGTCTCCATCCATTCAGGGGCGGTCTTGTCTTTCAGCTCAATGCCTATTGCAAATATAGTGGTCATAAGAACTATCAAGCCTAATACACCTGGAATCATGGTGCCGAGAAGGTATATAGAGTAGTTACTCGTAGGGTTTCCTATCTGGTGTGCCTCAATTGCTATTGGCTGGACTATCTTCATGGCCATGTAGTCCGGCAGACCTTTCTTTTGCAGAACCGTAAGGTGGAATGAACCTGACACCAGATTACACATGGTCAACATTTGCTTGTATGCCATACCCGCACCCACAGTGTAGGCGTTGTTTGTGTAGAAACTGATTACAGGACGATGCATTGCCAGCATCTCATCAGAGAAATTCTTAGGGAGCAGCATGAATCCGTAGATGTCACCTTTCTGCATGGCTATACGAGCCTCTGCGTAGGAGTTATATACCATCTTCACCTCTACAAGCTGCATTGAGTTGAGCTGACGGATTATGTTTCTGGATGTGGTGGTGTAGTCAAGGTCAACCACGCCTATCGGCATACGCTCGGGTACGCCTTGCTGCATTATGGTAAGGAAGAAAAAGCTGCAGATAAATAGCACCACTACAGTGGCAATAAGGTAGAGAGGGCGTGAAAACATTTTTTTCAGCTCTCTTACAAATACCGCTTTGAATCCGCCAAACTCTTTCACTTTTTGTCAATCTGCTCTGTGATAATTGCAGTCATGCCTGGAAGCAGTCCCTCAATCTTCTCCATTGGGCGGGCTTTTACTTCAAAAGTACGTGTGTCATAACGGTCATTTGACTTGGTGGCACGCCATGTAGCGTAGCTTGCCATAGCCTTAATGTGGCTTATCTTAACCCTGTATGTGCGTTTGCCCAAGGCCGGAACTTGAACGAACCATTCAGAACCAACCCCAAAACCTTCAAGCAAATCCTCTCTTACAGAGAATACAAACCACATGTCTGTCATGTCTATAACGCTCATAACAGGGGATCCCTGACCCACAAGTTCTCCCACGTTAGGGAATATGCCTGAAATCACACCGTCAATAGGAGATGTAAGGTATCTCTCCTCTTCAGCAAGCTCAACCTCACGTATTACACCGTCAACACGGTCAACAAGAGCTTTGGCAGCAGCTTTGTCCTCCTCCTGTGCGCCTTTTAGAGCCATGTTATACTGTGACAGGGCGGCCTTCTCTGTGGCTGCGGCGGCCTTGTACTGAGCCTCTGTCTCGTCACGCTTCTGAAGTGTTATCACACCCTTCTCATACAGACGTTGTACTCTTTCAAATGATTTTTCATATATCTCACGGCCTGTCTTGGCTTTCTGATAGAGTTCATACGTACCCTCAATCTGCTCTTCTCTGGCTCCGTGCAGCGCTTTCTGATGCTGGGCTTCAGCTGCGGCTCTTGCGGCTTGTGCCTGTTCCATCTTGGCGGCTACTTCAGGACTGTAGATTGATACAAGAGTATCGCCTTTGCGTACCATGTCGCCCTCTTCAAAGAAGAACTTCTCAATACGTCCAGGCACTTTTCCCGCCACGCGGTATTCAGAAGCCTCTGCCTCACCTGCTATTACCTCAGGCTCCGGACGATATACAAAAACACCTACAATGGCCACTATAACCACTACTTCAACTATGGCTATAAGGCCTATGAGCAAACTGTTTCTCCTGTCTTTTTTTTCTTTAATTTCCATGGGTGTGTTATTTTTCTGGGATCAGGTTTCCTAAATGTTTTTGAAGTGTAAGCTCGTTCATGCGGAGCTCTATGGCAGCATCAATCTTCTCACTGTAGGCTTGCTGCCAGCCTGTCTGCGCCATCATAAGGTCTGTTGATGTGGCCATGCCCTCATCGTAGGCCTCCTCTGCCATACGTAGCACCTCCTCTGCCTGCTCCATGTTTGCTATGGCACTCTTGAGGCGGCGGTTGCTGTGCTTTACTTTTTGTGTAGACTGTGTTATTTGCAGTTGAATCTTTTCTATAGACTCATCAAGTTTCAGCTTGGCTGTGTTAGCAATATGCTTGGCTGCCTTGTAGCGGTAGATTGCGTCAACATGGGCTATAGGTATGTTTACTACTACGCCAACATTGAACATGCCTTCAAATCTGTTGTTGAAGCCGTCATAAACGCTTGGGTTTGATATTACGTAGTTTGCGGATGCAAGTATGTTTGGCTGAAGTCCTGCTGACGATAGACGTACAAATGAGCGGGACATCTTCTCAGCCTCAGAAAGAAGTTGGATCTCTGAGCGGCGCTGAGGTGCGTTGGGGTCAATGTCTGTGGTGTCTGCCACCATGGAAAATTGCTCTAATTTTGAACTGTCAAGTTCAATGTCTTCATCAAGTGCAAGACCGCAGAGCTGGCAGAGCGCCATTTTTGAAAGTGCCAGGCCGTCCTCAGCCTGCGCCTTTTTCATCTCTCCCTCAGAGAGCTTCATCTTAACCTTGAGCAGGTCTGACTTGGTGGCTACGCCCTCTTCTATGGCGGTGTTTACATTTGCTTCAAGTTGCTTGAGCAGGTCTACGTACTGAGTTGCCAGTTTAAGTTTCTCCTGTACGGCAACCACACGCCAATATGCTTCATTAACATCAGTGATTATGTCTGACTTGCCTTTAGCCTCTTTAATCTTGGCTATCTTCTCCGCTCCCTTTGAAAGGTTGTAGACCTCACGCAGACGGCCGCCAACGTAGATAGGTTGTACAACTCCAATCTGACCTGCAAACACGTTGTGTATGTTAAGTACCAACCTGTCATGAAGACTTGCGTACTTTTCTCCGAGGAACTTGGCCAGCTCATCACTCAGGGTAGGGAAGAGGTCTGGCAGAAGTTTCTCATCGCTGAAGGTGAAAGACTTCTCTGCGGCGTTAAATGTTCCCATGTCAGTTACAAGAACGTTATGTAGAAGTGAAATGTTTTTCTGATTCCACATATACAGTCCGTTGGCGCTTAGTCTTGGGAAGAAGGCTGCAAATGCTGAACGACGCATGTCTGCAGCAGATTCAACTAACTCTTTATTTATCTTTACTTCAGCGTTGTCTGCTAACGCAAGGTCCTGACACTCCTCAATTGTGAGCTTTCTCTGTGCTGTGGCAGATAGTGTGAAAAGTGAAAGGGAGAATAGAAGGAGTAAACGTAATTTCATGTCCTTGAAAATTATCACGCAAAAATAACGTTTATTCAGCTTAAATCAAAATTTTAAGAGCGTTTTTAAGATTATTTATACTACTTTTGCGGCGGTTATGGAGATAAGGACAAAAATAGAAAACGGGAAGCCTCTAATATTTGATGCTTTTAGAGGAAAATGGGTGGCTCATACGCCTGAGGAGGGGGTGAGACAGTGGTTTTGCGCATACCTGACAGAGCAGAAGGGATACCCAAAACTTTCAATATCCACTGAAACAGGTTTGAAACTTAATGGTTGCGCCCGTAGGTGTGACACAGTGGTTTATAAGGAGGGCTCACCCGCCGTTCTTATTGAGTTCAAAGCCCCCGATGTTGAGATTAATGACAACGTTTTGCTTCAGGCTGTAAGTTACAACACCAAGCTACGCGCCCCTTATATCATCATTACCAACACAAAACAGCTGTACTGCATAAGGCTGAATTTTGCTGCTGGAACGCATGAGTACTTAAATGCTGTTCCAGAGTTCAAGGAACTGAAAATGGATAATTAACTTTCAACTTTCAACTCTCAATTCTCAATTAGTTAATTACTTTCAGTTTATCCTCAGTAGTAACACCCTCCTTGATCTCTATGTACATTCCGTCTGAGAGTCCGGTGGTGACATTGCGGCGCTCGTATGTGACAGGCTTTTCAGATGTAAGCACCTCCACGTACGGAGTGCTGCCTTCAAACTGGAGGGCGTTCTCCTGAATGGATATTACGCTGTCTGCCTTGCTGAGTGTTATTTGTGCGTTTGCGCTGTAGCCTGCACGCAGGAAATCTCCTTCAGGTATCTTTATGGCGGCCTTGATTTCAAACATCACTGCGCCGTTCTCCTCTGTGCCTTTTGGCGCTATGTACTCAAGCACTGCGTCATACTTCTCTCCCTCAATGGCTCCTATGAGTATGGTAAGCGGCATTCCCACATTGAGTTTGCCAACCTCTGTCTCATCTATCTTGCCCACAAAAAGCATGTCGTTCATATTGGCAACAGTGGCTATCGTGGTACCTTCATTGAAATTGTTTGTCAATACCACTGAGTTACCCTCTTTCTCAGGGATGTCAAGTATGGTGCCTGATACGGTGGAGCGTACGTATGTGGTGCTGGCGTTTTGTGAACTCTTGGTGGCACCCTCTTTTGCAATGTCATACAGGTCTTGCGCGCGCTGCAGCTCCTCTTTAGCGTTGCGCAGAGTTACATCATACTCCTCGATGTCAGCATCTGAGACTAACTTGCGGTCATAGAGCTGTTTCTCACGGTTATAGTCTGTCTGAGCCTTCTCCAATTTGATTTTGGCTAATTTTATGGAGGCTTCGGCGTTGGCCAGGGTGTTCATATCTGGTATGACTTTGAGCTTTGCTATAAGCTCACCTTGCTGTACCTTCTGGCCAGCCTCTTTATAGAGCTTGTCTATGACACCTGATATCTGAGGCTTGATTTTAACCTCGTCACGAGGTTGTATCTTACCAGTGGCAAGAGTATTCTTCTCTATGGTGCGTATTTCAGCCTGAGTGGTTTCAAACACCTTCTCCTCAGGACGTGATTTCATCCACAGATACACAAATGTTCCAATCACCGCTGCCACGAGCAGCACAATACCAAAAATCTTAAAAACGCGTTTCATAAATTTAATATTTGCTCGTCATGCTGAGATTCTTCACTACGTTCAGAATGACGTGAATTTACTCATCTCTAAGTGCGTCTATTGCTTTAATCTTTATTGCTCGGTATGCCGGCATAAGGCCAGAAAGCAGACCGCTAAGCACTAGTACTATCAATACCCCTATCGCCACGTTAAACGGCACGTAAAGCCCTTCAATTATCTGATCATCCGCCGGCTGTGAGCTCAGTATATTGTCTGCCACGGCCGATATCAAGACACCTGCCATCAGACCAAGCAGACCTGCAATTAGAGCAAGTACAAGACTTTCGCTCATTACTTGGCGAATTATCACATAAGGTGATGCTCCAAGTGCTCTTCGTACACCTATTTCCTGGGTGCGTTCCTTTACAGTTACAAGCATTATATTGCTAATTCCCACCATACCTGCGGTCAAAGTTCCAAGACCTACAATCCATATCAGTATTCTAATTCCTAGGAACAGCATACTGAATAAATCAAAAAACTGCTTGGTGTTGAACATACCTATGCCTTGCTCATCATCGGGGTCAACACTGTGAATCTCCTTTAGGTAAGATGCCACATCTTTCTGGAAATCCTCTATGTTCACATTCTTGCGCGCCGCCAGTGAAATGCAGTCTATCTTGTCTCCCTTGTTTGATGTCTGGGCCAGGGTGGTGTAGGGCACGTAGATTGACTCCTCCGGGCTGCCGAACAGGTTGATGTCCGCCATCTTCTCCATAACGCCTATCACGGTGTATGCGGCGCCGTTAATCCATATTATGGTGCCTCTGGCGTCCGAGGCGCCGTAGAGGTCATTCTTAACTTTGGAGCCTATGACGCACACCTTGCGGCTCTGCACCTCATCTATGTGGTTGAGGAAGCGCCCCTCTATTAGTTTGCAAGGGTTAATGCTGTTGTAATCACTGGCAAGCCCCATCATGTTAATGCCGGTGGTTGATTTGTCAAGATAGAGCACTTTCTTGGCTGAAGACCAAACTATGGGTGAGCATTTATCTATTTCACTGAACTTGTGACGCAGGGCGTCTATGTCGTCCATCTTGAACTGCACCTTGCGCCCTTTCTTAAAGCCTTTGTACGGTTTTGAGGTGGTGCCTTGGAAAAAGAAGGCTGCGTTTGTGGATGTGTCGCCCCATTTTTCAAGCATACTGCGTTCAAGCCCCAATCCACAGCCAAGCAGTACCATGAGCATTACCATACCCCAGAATACTCCAAAAGCTGTGAACACGCTGCGTGTCTTATTACGTGTTATTGTAGCCCAAATCTCCTGTATGCTGTCCAAGTCAAACATTATTTTGCCTGTAGCGCCTCTATTGGTTTAATGTTAACCGCCTTGCGTGCAGGAATGTATCCGGCAAGTGTGCCTGCTATAACCAAAATGGCAAGTGCCGCAAGGGCTATAGGCAGATCTACGGTAGGATTCATAAACATTGTGGGACCCTCTTTCTTTGGCATCATCTCCAAAACCTTAGCCACTCCCTCACTCACCAATATGCCTAAAAACAGCCCTATATATCCAAATGTTATAGTAATTATCAATGATTCAAGTATGACAGACTTTAATATTGAGTACGGCGATGCGCCCAGCGCTTTTCTTATGCCAAACTCCTTTGTGCGCTCCTTTACTGTGATAAGCATTATATTGCCCACACCCACAATGCCTGCCACCAATGTGCCTATGCCTATAATCCATATAAAGAATGATATGCCTGCAAATATGGCTTCTGACTGCATGGCGTTAGCCACACTGTCACGTATCCACACTGCCTCCTCATCGTTAGGGTCAAAGTTAAGGCGGTGTGCAAGCATGGTTCGTATCTTTTTTGCAAATTCGTCACTCTGCTCCTTTGTGGTTATATCTCCCACAGAAAATGATATGTCTGTAATGTTTCCCTTAGGGTTGTATATCACTTGCGATGTGGCAAATGGTATATAGACACTCGGCCTCCAGGACTCACTTTTTTCTGTATATACGCCTACAACCTTAAACGGCAGGCCGTTAACGTTCACAAAGCTGCCAACTGCTTTCTTCTCTCCAAAAAGGATATCGGCTGTCTTTGTATGAAGAAGAATAACTTTGTTACGCTGAACCTCGTCGGCTTGGTTAAGGAATCTGCCGTCTGCTATGCTGAGGCTTCTCATCACCTCATATCCGGGTCTTACACCTGAGAGTGTGCAGACCGTAAACTCCTTTCCGTACACAATTGTGTCATTCCATGCGTTGTAAATTGGTGTGAACTGCTGAATGTCAGCCATCTTATGAAGTTCCTCCTCTATAAAGTCAACATCGGCGGGTGAGAATCTGAGCGCCCTGCCTTTCTGGAATCCGCCGTATGGAAGGGTGGTGGTGCCAGGGTAGAGGGCTATGGTGTTTTTGGCCATGTAGAAGAAGTTGCTTGACATGCCATTGTTGAGGCCGTTACCTGCAGATAGTAGGATAATGAGCATGAATATTCCCCAGACTATGGCAAAGCCTGTGAGTGCGGTTCTGAGCCTGTTTGCTCTTAGTGCGCTTAATATTTCATTTATAAGCTCCATTAACTCTCAACTCTCAATTAATCCATCCTTTATACGTATGACCCTGTCAGTCTGCTCCGCCACCGCAGGATCATGGGTTACAATAATCATTGTGACCTTCTCACTACGGCTTACATCACGCAGAAGTGCCATCACATCTTTGGAGGTCTTGCTGTCAAGAGCACCAGTAGGCTCATCGGCGAGTATTATCTTAGGCTTGGCTATTAGGGCGCGGGCTATGGCCACACGCTGTTTCTGTCCGCCAGACATCTCGTTAGGCAGGTGGTCCGCCCAATCTTTTAGCCCCATCATATCAAGATATTCAAGTGCTATTCGGTTTCTCTCGCTGCGTTTTACGCCACGATAGTATAGCGGCAATGCCACATTCTCCTGTGCGGTCTTAAAGTTAAGCAGGTTGAATGACTGAAACACGAACCCAATCTTCTGGTTCCTTAGTCTGGCGGATTGTGTTTCGGTGAGGTTGTGAATGTACTCACCGTCAAGAAAATACTGCCCCTCGTCATAGTTGTCAAGGATACCCAGAATATTTAGCAGGGTTGATTTTCCTGAACCAGAGGCTCCCATTATTGACACAAACTCACCGCTGTCAATGGTGAGGTTGATACCTTTGAGCACATGGAGTGGTGTGCCTGCATAGTAGGTCTTGTGTATGTTTTTTAGTTCTATTACTGGCATTTTGACAGATGTCTATTTTGCAAAGATAAGTAAAATATATGATTCTCAATATGTATATACGAGTCCATATTTTTCATGCAGCTGACGCAGTGAGCCGTCTTCTTTCATTCTTGCGATAACTGCATTGACAAGTTGAAGTAGGTCATCCTGCCCGTTCCTCATCAAGACTCCTATCTCTCCATTTGTGAACGGCGTGTTCAGTAGTGGTGCCGCCAGACGGCTGTCAGATGTTACGTAATATGGAGCTTCTGTTATCTCCGTTATCATGACATCCGCAGCTCCTTCGGCTATTAGTGATGGAATCTCTTCATTCTTCTGATGAACCATTATGGTGGCGTTTGTGAGATTTTGTTTTGCAAATTTCTCATTTAATCCTCCTGGGTTTACCATTACGCGCACCTCTGGTTTGTCAATGTCTGACAATGATTTATATTTGTCTTTCTCACTGGCGCGGCAAAGTATTGTTTTGCCGTTTGCAAGGTATCCGCTACTCATTTGCATGGTCTTGCGTCTGTCTTCTGTGATTGTTATACCGCCAATGGCAAAGTCAAACAGTTGCGGGTCTGACATCACATCGGTTGAGAGTGTGGGCCATGATGTTTTTACAAACTTAATGTTTACGCCAATTGTTTTGGCAATTTCACTTGCCAAGTCAATTCCAAACCCCCAGTAATCTCCTGATGGCTCACAGTATGTCAGAGGTCGGTAGTCCCCCGTGGTACCTACAAGCAGTGTCCCTCGTTTTGATATTTCTGCTATCTTGCCGTCAAGCGGGACATCGGTGTACAGCGATATGATAAATACACTGTGCTGACCATTGTCGCTGCCAAATTGAAGAGCCTCTTTTAGTGAGTTCTCCGGAAATAGTTTTGAACTGTCAAAATAATAGAGATTGTTTTCACTGTTATACCAACCACCCACATATCCGTCATGTTGTAATGCGTGCTCCACCACCTTGTCAAGCTGTTCACGTGCGTGGGTGTTTTGGGTGGCGGCGTAGCTTACCGCAATGCCTTCACTGGGTTCTGTCAGGGTGCGGGCGTCTATTGTAAATCCGTCAGGGTGTGTTTGGCTAAAGTCCCATATTTTGTCAGCTATGGCTGATACGTTGTTTCCTTTAGGAGTATTATTTGAGGAAGAGCAGGACGTTGTGCACACTGTGCCGCAAACTGCAATTAATGCAATAAGCAGCCATGCTTTCAGTTTTGCCTGTTTCATGTTCATTATATGTATTGTATTTGTTTATTAATCAAATAGGTTGCAAAGGTAGAAAAATTTTATCTAAATTTGCCGCGTAAACCATTATATGTAATATTGATATGACAAAGTTTTCAATAATGCTTCTCTCTGTTATGATGTTTATAGTGGCTTTGATACCACACATCATATATTTTTTTGCATGGATAATAGGTAAGTGTTTTGGCGGGCATGTGCAGTATGCACCGTTTGGCTGGTGTGCGCTTTGTCTTGCTGTGCTTGTATTATGCTTTTACTATTACGGGAATACATGCGGCAGATGGAAGATGGATGTGGAGCCTGTGGAGCTTGGCTTTGAAACGCTGCCTGCCTCGTTTGACGGATACAAGATTGTGCATATCAGTGATTTCCATCTGGCATCATTCATTGGGCATGAGGATAAGCTTCAGCGTATAGTGGATGAGATTAACTCCACCGATGCTGACCTTGTGTGCTTCACAGGAGACTTAGTCTCATTCACAGCAAGCGAGATAGCACCGTTTGCTAAAGCACTTAGTGGCATAAAGGCCAAGGACGGGGTGGTTAGTGTGCTTGGTAACCATGACTTTGACCCGTATGACAGAACTATTACAGAATCAAGGCGAGACTCTTTGGTTCAGTGGCTGATAGAGGAGCAGAGGGGGCTTGGCTGGCACTTGCTTAATAATGAGAATATGATGATTAAGCGCGGCTCTGACAGTATATACATTGTAGGCGTTATGAATGAGAGTAGTGCAGCTAATGGCATCAGCCCGGTAAGACGTGGTGACCTAAAGGCCGCTATGCACGGTGTGAATGGCTTCTGCATTCTGCTTTCACATGACCCTACGCACTGGCGCGCTGAGGTTGCTGGTAAGTCTGACATCCCTCTGACGCTCAGTGGCCACACTCACGCTGCGCAGCTAAAACTGTTTGGCTGGACCCCTGCATCGTGGACATTCAGGGATGTTGAAGGGTTGTATGCAGATGGAGACCAGTATTTGTACATTAACACAGGTCTTGGCTGCACTCTGCCTATGCGTATTGGCGTGCCACAGGAGATTACGGTTATTACTCTAAAGAGAAAATGAAAATAGTGCGTACGACATTTGTATAGATTGGTGTTGTCATCTTGTCATGATAGTCAAAAATCATCATTAACAGCCATCCCTTTTTTTATGGAGTAACCAAGAGACTTGAAATAATTATATTCTTCAAAGTATATTCTGTTCTCATAAATTATTTTTTCTTCAGCTTCCTTTAATTTCTTGTTTAGTACCTCCATTTCCTTTTCATATTTTCTTCCTTTCAGCGTTTCTTTCGCAACTTCCATTTTTCGAGCAATTTCTGCCTTGTCTTGCTTTGCCCAATTTATCTTTGTTAAGTGGTCCTCATGTTTGATGCTTGTCTCGTAGTCTCTATGTGAATAAGTGGAATAATTTACAGATTTTAAATCTATGTTGTTTATCCTATAGCGATACTTGTTGTCCTTGCAATCAATTGTTATTGTAAAATAAACTCTCTCATATTCAAACCCTGAATAGTCGTCTTCAACTAATTTTATAGTGAATTTGTCATAATTACCGTTAACAACTATTTTGCCGCTTGCTTCTGATTCAAGTTGTATGGCTGCTTTAGGGTTCTTAAACATATCTGTTACCCATGCTTTTGCATTTGTATATAGGGCTTGTTTGGAAAGAGAGCATGTAACCACTTCGGAAAATTCATATTCGCCATTTTCATTTGTTGGGAATGAGTAGTTTTGGGAGTCGCATTCAGATACTAGTAAAAAAAATGACAGAATTGTAGGGATGAATAGTTTGCTGATTGTTTTCATATGTTATAATGTTTGGTCTAATGGACAAATATGTTATGGTTAATAAAAAAGGCGTAGAATCTCTCCATACGCCTTTGAGGTTCACCACAAACCCGAACATAATATGGAAGCCTACGCCCATAGCTGGCTAGGCTCTACTTATGTTCTGTTTGCTCTCTTTTAGCTTGAGTGGTGATTTCAAAGGCAATAGAGCATCTGCATGACAAACATGCAACTGCAAATTTAATATAAATTTTGTATTTTTACTACTTGTTGAAAATATTAAAACAAAAAATTGCAAATAACACAGCATTAATGTAAATTTGCAAAATATGAAGCAGCTTTTCATCATAGCAGGTCCCAATGGTGCTGGCAAAACAACAGCTTCCCTCACTGTTCTGCCAGAGATTCTCCACTGCAAAGAGTTTGTCAATGCAGATGAAATTGCAAAGGGGCTGTCTCCATTCAATCCTGAGGGAGTGGCATTTCAAGCGGGAAGAATAATGCTGCAAAGAATAGACGAACTGCTTAAACAGGGTGTGTCATTTGCCTTTGAAACAACTCTTTCTACTAAATCATACATATCTTTGATTAGGAAAGCACATATGCAAGGGTATAATGTAACGCTGGTGTTTTTTTATTTGCCATCAGCAGAACAGGCCATAATGCGTGTTGCTAAAAGGGTGTCAGAAGGTGGGCATAATATTCCATCAGATGTTATTGTAAGAAGGTACAAAAGAGGTCTGGAGAATTTGCAAAAATTGTATGTGCCAATATGTGATAATTGGATAATCTACAATAATTGTACTGCTGGTAGCGAAGTAAAAAGGGTTGCATCTGGGAATTTAAATTCTCCTTTAAGAATTGATGATCATATAGCATTTAATCATATAATGAACCTATGAGTGAACAGCAAAGAGAAGAATTGTTTGATAAGATTACCTATGGTATATCGCTTGCGCATAAGCGCCTTATTGAAAATGCCAAGCGCAATGGAAGGTCTCTTGTCGTTGAGAAAGACGGCAAGATTGTAACCTTGAGTGCTAATGAACTTTAGAAATTAAAATCCCCGATGTTCAACTGGACATCGGGGTTCTTGTTTTAGTGCTCTATCCATGCAACTTCCTGTTTGCACTTAGGACATTTCTTTGGAGGTTTTTCTCCCTCATAAATATACCCGCATATCGGGCACTCATACATCTTAGCCATAGTAATTAAATTTAGGGTTAATAATAGGGGTTAGTAATTCTCTGCGTGAATCTCAAAATAGGCCTGTGGATGTGCGCATACAGGGCAGATTTCAGGAGCCTGCGTGCCTACCATTATGTGACCGCAGTTGCGGCATTCCCAAACCTTAACCTCGCACTTTTCAAACACCTTGGCGGTCTCCACATTCTTTAGCAGGGCACGGTAGCGCTCCTCATGCTTCTTCTCAACGGCGGCTACAAGGCGGAATTTGGCTGCCAGCTCAGGGAATCCCTCCTCCTCTGCTGTTTTGGCAAAGCCTTCATACATATCGGTCCATTCGTAGTTCTCTCCGTCTGCTGCAGCGGCAAGGTTCTCAGCTGTGTTACCAATGCCGTTAAGCTCCTTGAACCACATCTTGGCGTGCTCCTTCTCATTGTCGGCTGTTTTAAGAAACAGTGCGGAAATTTGCTCAAATCACTCTTTCTTTGCCTTTGACGCAAAATAGGTGTACTTGTTTCTTGCTTGTGACTCGCCAGCGAATGCGGCCTCCAGATTCTTCTCAGTCTGTGTTCCTGAATACTTTGTTTTCATAATTTTAAATTTATTGGTTTAATATTAGCTATCTAATGATAGCACCCTATTTTGCAAATATACATAAAAAAATTGAAATATGCAAATTCTTGCTGCGGTGATTGCAAAATGATATGAACTAAAAACCCCGATGTCCAGTTGAACATCGGGGTTCTTTATTTAGAGTAGGGGATTGTAAATTATTCACCCTTGATAGCAGCTACGCCTGGGAGAGTCTTGCCCTCAATAGCCTCAAGCATTGCACCACCACCGGTAGATACGTAAGAAACCTTGTCAGCAAGGCCGAACTTGTTTACAGCTGCAACAGAGTCGCCACCACCTACAAGAGAGTAGGCACCGTTCTTTTGTGTTGCCTCTGCTACATATTTAGCTATCTCACCTGTGCCGTGAGCAAAGTTCTCAAACTCAAATACGCCTACAGGACCGTTCCAGAGAATAGTCTTTGACTGCATGATAATCTCTTTCCAGTTTGCAAGTGACTCATCAGAAGCATCCATGCCTTCCCATCCGTCAGGAATGTTGTAGATGTCAACAGTCTGGCGGTTGGCGTCATTGGCAAACTTGTCACCAGCTACAGTAGCAACAGAGAGGCTGAGGTTTACACCCTTCTCCTTAGCGGCTGCAATAACATTAAGTGCCTCTGGCATAAGATCATCCTCATGGAGAGAGTCTCCAATCTTACCGCCCTGAGCCTTAATGAAGGTGAAGCCCATACCACCACCAATAATAAGGTTATCAACCTTGTCAAGCAGGTTCTTGATAACAGCAAGCTTAGAGCTTACCTTAGAACCACCGATGATAGCTGTGAATGGGTGCTTGGCGTTCTTAAGTACGTTGTCAATAGCGTTAACCTCTTTCTCCATCAGGTAGCCGAGCATCTTGTTGTCAGCGTCAAAGTAGTCAGCAATAACAGCTGTAGAAGCGTGTTTGCGGTGAGCTGTACCAAATGCGTCGTTTACATAGCAGTCTGCGTATGAAGCAAGAGTCTTGGCGAAATCTTTCTGTTTTGCCTTCATCTCTTTCTTAGCTGCGTCGTAAGCTGGATCCTCTTTGTCAATGCCTACTGGCTTGCCTTCCTCCTCACCGTAGAAACGGAGGTTCTCAAGAAGAAGAACTTCGCCTGGCTTGAGAGCTGCAGCTGCATCAGATGCCTTGGCGCAGTCTGGAGCAAACTGAACCTTAACGCCAAGTTTCTCAGAAACAGCGTCAACAACCTGGCTTAAAGAGTATTTTGCGTTTACCTTGCCTTTTGGCTTACCCATGTGTGACATGATAATGAGCGCACCGCCGTCTGCCAAAATTTTCTTAAGTGTAGGCAGGGCGCCACGGATACGTGTGTCATCAGTAATCTTTCCGTTCTCATCAAGTGGCACGTTGAAGTCCACTCTCACAATTGCCTTCTTGCCGGCAAAGTTAAATTTGTCAATTGTCATCATTGTTATCTGTTTTATTGATTAAAGAATTTTTAGTTCATGTGTTCAGGAGTTAGGGAGTCTGTATCTGGCTGCTCACTCTTTCTTGCGTCCCTAATTTTTTTTAATGTGATTTTTGGCTGCGCCACTATCATTACCCAAAAGTTATCTGACCTGGCCACGCCTACCGCACTCATCTTCCTGTCCATAATAGTTTTGCAGGCGGTGGGGTTGTTAAGCCAGTAGTCTATAACCATATCTTCATTGCCCTTAATGTAGGCAATATTCTCTTTGGCGTCAATGCGCTGGTAATCGGCATCGTCAAGGCGCGTGGTGAGTGTGCTGCCGTCTGCGCCTATGTGGCTTATGAAAAGGTATGCGTCATCATCACTGGAGTTGCTGCTCCTAAGGCTTTCAGCATATTCAAGCGCAATCTCCGCCAGGCGCTTGTCCCAGCGTAGCGGCAACATGCCGTTAATCTCCTCCATTCCGCACATACATCCGTCTGTGCGAAGGGAGTTAAGGTCATCAAGAAAAGCATCCTCGTTCAGCAGTGTGCTCTGCTGAGCATGGCACACAACGCCTAAACACACTAAAATCAGTGATATAACAGTTTTACGCATAAACTTTCAAATCAAAGTGCAAAGATAATGAAAGTTTTGAGTTGTTTGGCATTATGCAAATAAAATTATAGGATATTTAATGGTTTTGTTTTGCAGAAAGTTGGTATATAGTGTAACTTTGCAGCGTTATGGATATAAATAAGAAAATTAACGTTTTGTTGCGCACAGGCCTTATACTTATGGAGTGTGGGGCTGATACAAGCCGTACAACAAGAGACCTTAACAGACTGTCAGAGTTCCTGCTGCTGCCGTCAGATTCGCTTGATTTGTATGTGGTTTATAATATGGTTATGGTCTCAGTGGTGCATGATGGGGAGACTATCACTAAGTTCAAGAGAGTTAACAAGCATGGTGTCAACCTTGAGGTGATTAAGGACATTAGCAACCTTACCCGCAAAGCTTCTGAAGGTGGACTTACGGTAAATGATTACGAACGTGAACTGAATGATGCGTATTGTAGTAAACGTAACTATAAAGAGTGGCAGGTGGCGGTAGGCGGAGGACTTGCCTGCGGTGGTTTTTGTGTCCAGTTTGGCGGTGATGCTACCGCTTTTGTGTACGCTTCAATTAGTGCTATGGTGGGTTTGTTTCTGAAGTCATATCTTACAAAACATAAAATCAATGACTATCTCAACGTGGGCGTATCCACTTTTGTGGCTACCATAGTGGCATGGCTCTTTACTCTTATTGACGTTTACACTCTATTCCCCCTGTTCCAATCCAGAACGCCGTCACATGCCCTTATGGCTTGTGCGCTCTTTATTGTGCCAGGTGTACATATCATGAATTTTGTGAGTGACATGCTGGCTGGTTATACACAAGTAGGCATGACTCGTGCCATGAGGTCTCTTCTTATTCTAATGGCTATGGCGTTTGGCATTGGTCTGTCTATTCAGATTTGCACTATGGATGAGTTTGTTCACGGGCTGTCAATAGTGCCGCATCACAGATATTGGGCTTATATGGCTGCTGCGGCTGTATCGGCGGTTGGGTTCTCCATGATATTCAATGTGCCGCGTTATCTGCTCTGGATTATTGCGCTTGGCGGTGCAACTGCCATTTGTACCCGTAATATTGTGAGCCTTGGGGAGAGCAGCGGTAATATAGGTCTTGACCTTGGCCCTATGATAGGCTCTTTTGCCGGTTCCGCACTTGTGAGCATTATAATCTGTTTTATAGTGGGCAAGCTAAAGACTCCGCATCAGTGCCTTAGCGTTCCAAGTGTTATTCCTATGATACCAGGAGTGCTTATGTATAGAGCAATTTTTGGAATGTTCACCCTGCACGGCGTGGTGGGTGAAGTTACGGTTGCAGCCTACAATGCTGTCCAATCCACACTCATAATACTCAGCATATCGCTTGGCGTTGCCATCCCAAACATCTTTTTCCGCAGGCTTATCAGTAAATAATCCGCTGACTTAACCTGAAAAAAGTTGACACTATACGGGAATAAAAAAGTATAGTGAAAATGCAAAAAGTAGTCAAAACAAAGGTTAGGTTCCGTCGTGGAGAA